>JADFHU010000015.1 GCA_022567055.1 Planctomycetota bacterium | reverse complement strand
GACTGGTGGGTTTCGGCACCGTCGGGTGCGGGGTGGCCCGGCTGCTCGTCGAGAATGGGGAGGTCCTCCGCGCCAAGACGGGGATTCGATTTGAACTCGTGTGTGTCGTGGATCTCGACACCGAGACGCCCAGACCCGTGCAGTTGCCCGACGGGGTCCTCACGAGCGACCTCGATGTCTTGCTCGAGGACGAGAGCATAGAGGTGGCGATTGAACTGGTCGGCGGCACAGGCATTGCCAAAGAGATACAGTTGAAGATGCTACGGGCCGGCAAGCATGTGGTCACGGCCAATAAGGCCTTGCTCGCCGCCCACGGCAGCGAACTCTATCATGCGGCCCGTGAAATGGATCGTTGCATTGCCTTCGAAGCGAGCTGCGCCGGGGGCATCCCCATCGTGTCGGCCCTACGGACGGGCCTGATGGCAAATGACATCACGGCCCTCTACGGCATCATGAATGGAACCTGCAACTACATCCTCTCCAAGATGACTGCGGAAGGCACCGACTTCGCCGAGACCTTGAAGGAGGCCCAGGCTAAGGGCTATGCCGAGGCAGACCCCACCCTGGACATCAATGGCGGCGACAGCAGCCACAAGCTGACGATCTTGGGTTCGTTGGCCTTTGGCTATGCGTTGAAGCTCGAAGATGTCTATACGGAAGGCATCGAAGACGTCTCCCAGGATGACATTCGCTATGCCGACGAAATGGGATACTGCCTGAAACTCCTGGCCATTGGTCAGAAGAAACCGAACGGGAAGGTTTCGCTGCGCGTGCATCCCTCCCTTATTCTCAAGGAGACGGCGCTGGCCCGCGTGAACGGTCCCTTCAATGCGATCAGCCTCTTCGGCCACGCCGTGGGGGAGGTCCTGCTCTACGGTCGGGGAGCCGGCATGATGCCCACCGCCAGCGCGGTCGTAGCAGATGTGATCGAGGTGGCACTGGGGAATTCGAAACGGAGCTTCGACCAGATGCAAGTCAAGTCGAGGCAGCAGAGCGCCGGGCAGATCGAGGCGATGGCCGACTGTGAGAGTCGGTTCTATATTCGGATCATGGCCAAAGATCATCCCGGGGTGGTGGCTGCCTACGGCAAGGTGTTGGGCGACCACGGCATCAGTATCTCGGGCGTTCTCCAACACGAAGGCCGAGGCCCGGATGATACGGTGCCCGTGGTCATCGTCACGCATGAAACGCAGGAAAAGAACATGAGCGACGCCCTCGCGGAAATCACCGAGCTGGACACCATCGGCGGCAAGCCTGTCTGTATCCGCATCGTGGACATTCCCGAAGATAAGGATGACTGAACCATGACTCAGGGAAAGTACGTCATCATCATCCCGGATGGAGCCGCCGATGAACCCTTGGAGCAGTTTGGCGGGCGGACCCCGCTGGATGCCGCCGAAACCCCCAACATGGATCTCATCTGCAAGCTGGGTCGCCAGGGGATCGTGCGAACCGTACCGGCCGGTTTTGAACCGGGCAGTGACGTGGCGCAGATGAGCCTGCTGGGCTACCCGCCCGAACGTTACTATGGAGGCCGGGCGCCGCTGGAAGCCGCGGCCCGAAATATCCCTCTGGGGCCCCATGACTGGGTGTTCCGATGCAACCTCGTGACACTGGCCGACGGTACCATGGCGGATCACAGCGCCGGGCACATCTCCACCGCGGAGGCCACGAGTCTGATCGCGGACCTGGCCGATCTCTTTGAAGATCAGCCGGGGTTGGAGTTTCACACCGGGATCAGTTACCGACACCTGCTTGTCTTTCGCGACAGCGACTTCGATTGTCAGACCAGCCCTCCCCACGATCACATTGGCCAGTCGGCCGAAAAGATCCTCCCCCGGGGCAAGGGGTCGGATCTCCTGCGGGAACTGATGTTCCGATCCATGGAGTTTCTTGAATGTCACGACATTAACAAGGTCCGCCGCGATCTGGGCGAAAACACGGTGAGTTCGATCTGGCTGTGGGGACAGGGACGTAAGGTGATGTTGGCTCGCTTTCAAGACCAGTTTGGCCTCAGCGGCGTGGCGATCACCGCCGTGGACCTCGTCCGGGGGCTGGCCAAATTGATCGGTTTCGATCTCATCGAGGTAGAGGGGGCCACCGGATTCTTTGAGACGAACTACGCCGGCAAGGCGGCGGCCGCCCTCGAGGCCTTGGAGGCCTACGACTTGGTGTTCGTCCACATAGAAGCGCCCGATGAGGCCTCTCATCAGGGCAATGCCGAGATGAAGCTGAAGGCCATCGAACGCATCGACAGCCGGGTCGTGGGACCCATACTGGAGAGTCTTCGCGAACGTGACACCTGGCGGATCATGGTCTTGCCGGATCATGCGACCCATATCCGCACCTGCGCTCACAGTGACGATCCGGTGCCCTTCGCCATGGCCGGGACCGGCATCAAGAGTATCACCGAGCAGCGTTATGGCGAGGCCAACGCCCGCAAGAGTGGCTTTCGCATCGACCGCGGCCATGAACTCATGGAGTACTTTTTGAAGAGTACGTCTCGATAGAGAAGTGCCTCCGGGGGACGCGAGGAGCATCAATGAAAGTTGTGAAGTTTGGCGGCTCATCGCTGGCGGATGCCGGCCGGATCCGAAAGATCATAGACATCGTCAAGGCGGACAGCGACCGACGTCTGATCGTCGTCTCTGCCCCGGGTAAGCGTGACCCTGACGACACCAAGGTGACCGATCTGTTGATCACGCTGGGAGAGACCGTCCTGGCCCAACGACCCTTCGATCAGGAACTGGCCGCCGTCGTGACACGCTACGCAGACATTCAACAGGCCCTGAAGCTGACGCCCACCGTCGTGGCCGAAATCGAAGAGGACCTGCGCAGCCGCATCACCCATCGTTCCAGCAACGATGCCCAGTTCATGGATACCATCAAGGCCACGGGCGAAGACAGTCACGCCAAGGTCGTTGCCCTGGCATTCGCCGCTCAGGGCATCCCGGCCCGCTATGTCAATCCCAAGGCGGCGGGACTATTGCTGAGTGACGATTTTGGCAATGCCCAGGTGTTGCCGGAGTCTCTTGAACGCCTGGCCAGTCTGCGGGAGACGGAAGAGATCGCCATCTTTCCGGGATTCTTTGGCTACACACTTCAGGGGGATATCGCGACCTTCCCACGGGGCGGCTCCGACATCACCGGCGCCATCCTGGCCGCCGCCGTCAAAGCCGATGTGTATGAGAACTTCACGGATGTCGATTCCGTCTATGCCATGGACCCGCGTCTGGTGGCCGACGCCCCCTCCATCGACATCTTGACCTACCGTGAAATGAGGGAGTTGGCCTACGCCGGCTTTGGTGTCTTCCACGATGAAGCCATTGTGCCGGCCGTCCGCGCCAATGTACCGATCTGCATCAAGAACACCAATCGACCCGAGGCCCCGGGTACGCTGATCGTCCCCCAGCGCCGCTACAAACACGGAGAAGTCACCGGCATCGCCAGCGCCGAGGGCTTCAGTGCGATCTCCCTCAGCAAATACATGATGAACCGAGAAGTGGGGTTCGGGCGTCGCTTGCTCCAGATCGTGGAGGAAGAAGACCTCTCCTTCGAACACGCCCCCTCCGGCATCGACAACATGTCCGTCATCATCAAGAGCGAATCCCTCAGCGGCGAAAAAGAAAAACACGTCTTGGCGCGGATCCAGGAAGAACTGGAACCGGACGAGTTGAGTGTCGAACATGGCCTCTCTTTGATCATGATCGTGGGCGAGGGCATGCGCTACGCCGTAGGTGTCGCCGCCAAGGCCTGCGAGGCCCTGTCCCAGGCAGGCGTCAACATCGAACTGATCAATCAAGGCTCCTCGGAGATCAGCATCATGTTCGGCGTCAAAGAAGTGGATCGCAAGAAGGCCGTGCAGGCGTTAGGTCAGTCCTTATTCTGAGAGTTTACTCCATCGCCAGCTTCAACACCTGATCCACATCCTTGACAAACTCAAAGCGCATCCCCCGCTTGGCCTCCTTGGGAACCTCTTCCATGTCTTTCTTGTTCCGAGTGGGCAAGATCACGGTCTTGATGCCGGCCTGCTTGGCGGCGAGGATCTTCTCTTTGAGGCCGCCGATGGGCAGGACCAGCCCCCTTAGGGTTATTTCTCCGGTCATGGCCAGATCCGGTTGCACGATTGCGCCGGTTAGCAGGGAGACCAGGGAGGTAAACATGGCGACACCGGCACTGGGGCCGTCTTTGGGGATGGCGCCGGCCGGGACGTGGATGTGGTAGTCAAATTTGTTGAAGGCATCTTCGGCGATCTTCAGCGCGTCTGCATTGGCCCTTACCACGGAGAAGGCGGCCTCGGCACTCTCCTTCATGATGTCGCCGATCTGGCCGGTCAACTGGAGGCCTCCTTTGCCGGGCATGGCTGCCGATTCGATAAAGAGCAACTCGCCCCCGACGGGCGTGTAGGCCAGGCCGGTGACGACGCCGGGGATGCCGGTGCGCAGGGCGAGTTCAGACTCATATTGAGTGGGTCCCAGGATCTTGGGGATTTGCGTCTTGCCGATGGTGGCGCGACGCTTCTTGCCCCGGGCAATGTCGGTGGCCACGTGACGGCACACGGCGGCGATGTCACGCTCTAGATTCCGGACACCCGCCTCTCGGGTATAGTTTTCGATGATAAAGAGCAAGGCATCGTCCTTGACGGTCAGGGTTTTCTTGCTGAGACCATGCTCCTTGAGCTGTCGGCGCACGAGATAGCGCTTGGCGATGCTGAGCTTTTCTTTGTCCGTGTAGCCGGGCAGCTCGATGGTCTCCATGCGATCGTAGAGTGCCGGGGGAATGGGCTCGGTGTAATTGGCGGTGCCGATGAACATGACCCGGGATAAATCGAAAGGCTGGTCCAGGTAGTGGTCCGAAAAGGTGCTGTTCTGCTCGGGATCCAGGACTTCCAGCAGGGCACTCGCCGGATCGCCCCGAAAGTCGGCGCCGATTTTGTCCAATTCGTCGAGCATGAAGACCGGATTATTGCTCTCGCACTTGCGCAGCTCCTGCAAGATCCGGCCCGGCAGTGCGCCGATGTAGGTGCGCCGGTGTCCCCGGATCTCGGCTTCATCGCGGATGCCGCCGAGTGACACGCGGACAAACTTCCGGTGCATGGCCCGGGCGATCGATTTTCCCAAGGAGGTCTTGCCCACGCCGGGCGGCCCGACGAAGCAGAGAATGGGGCTCTTGCCGGTGGGGTTGAGCTTGCGGACGGCCAGGAATTCCAGGATGCGTTTCTTGACCTTGATGAGATTGTAGTGATCCCTGTTCAAGATCCGTTCGGCTTTATCAATGACGAGTTGGTCTTCGGTGCTGAGGGACCAGGGCAGTTCGCACATCCAATCTAGGTAGGTGCGGACGACACTGTACTCGGGGGAGGCGACCGGCGTCTTGCCGAGTCGGTCCAGTTCCCGGAGCGCTTCGGCCTCGACTTTTTTCGGCATTTTTGCTTTCTTGATGTTCTTGGCGATCTGCTTGAGTTCTTCGCCCTGAGTGTCACCATGGCCCAACTCCGACTGAATGGCCTTGAGCTGCTCTTGCAGAAAATACTCACGTTGTGTCTTGTCAATCGACTCGCGCACTCGGCCCTGGATCTTGTGACTCATTTCCAGGACCTCCAGTTGATTGGCCAGGGCCATGGCGATCATGTCCAAGCGTTTGGCGGCATTGAGTTCTTCGAGCAGGCTCTGTTTTTCGGGGATGCTCAAGTTGAGGTTGGCAGCCAGAAAATCGGCCAGGGCGGAAGGGTGATCGATGTTTTCCAACAACACGGACGCCTCTTCCGGGACATTGGGACTCAATTCGATGACCCGGTGGGCCGTCAGGCGCACACTGACCATCAGGGCCTGGAGTTTCTTGGTGAGTCTGGATCTGATCGCCATGGGGGCGACCACCGCCTTGAGATAAGGGTCGGTGCCCAAGGGTTCGACGATCTCAAAGCGGGCCAGCGCGTGTACGACCACGTGGATGGGACCCTGGGGCATTTTGATGATTTTTAGGATCGAGGCGGCCGTGCCCACCGAGAATAGATCATCAAATTCCGGATCATCCGTCTCCGGATCGCGTTGCGTCACCAAGCCGATGATGGACTCATTGGGAGTGGACCCCAGTATGAGCTTCCGGCTCGACTCTCGACCGATGGCAAGCGGGGTGACCGTACCGGGATAGGCCACCACGTTTCTCAGCGGCAGGACCGGCAGCGTATCGGGCAGTACAAACTCACCATTGTTGTCCTGTGGATCTGCCGGGTCCTCGCCGAAATAGGGTTCGAGGCTCGAAGATTCTTCTGCTTGCATCTCTATGTAACCGTATATCCTACCATGCGTAACGTATTGAATGGGGTGTTCGCAAGCTACAGGCGGAAAACAAGCCTTTCGTCTTCGACCCCGAGGCTCGGACCCGAGGGGAAGCCAGATCGAGTTTTCTGGCAGAGCCTAACATCCCCGTTGGTTCACACTCACTTCGCTGTAGCGTGTGGGATCCGTGATACCGGCCTCCTTAAAACCATTCTTACGGTTTTCGCAGCTCAAACATTCGCCGCAGGAAACGCCCTCGTCGTTGATGTCCGGACAACTGTAGGTGTCACTGTAATCGACGCCCAACTCCATACCCGTTAGAATGCTCAAAGCCGTGGTGTTTTTCATGCAGGGTGACCAGATGTGGACATGGTCGAGCGTATCGCCTTTCTTCATCGCCACGTCCGCGAGGTTTTCGAAGGCGTGGATGAATTCGGATCGGCAGTCGGGGCGGTCCCCATATTCCGTGGAGTTCACGCCGATAAAGAGGTTGCCCGCCTTGATGACTTCCGCCCAACTCAGGGCGAAAGAGAGAAAGAGGTTGTTGCGCGCCGGCACGGAGAGGATCCCTCCGGCCCGGTAGGCCTCGCCGCCTGGGGACTCCAGCAGCATGCTGATGTCAAAAGTGACGATGCGATGTTCTTTGACCTGATACTTTGCCGCGATCTTCTTGGCGGCCTCCAGCTTGATTCGATTCTTCTGGCCGTAATCGAAACTCAGGGCGTAGAGTTCATAGTCGCGACTGGCGGCAACGGCCAGGGCAGTGGTCGAGTGAATTCCGCCGTGGGTCAAGACGATTGCCTTATTCATGTCTATTTCCTTTCATCGATGTCGAAACATCTTGTCAGAGAGAGCCTATTAGTCCCCATGCTTGCTAAACCATCGTAAACGCTTCTCCAACACGAGTCAAGCCGGTCCTCAGTGCTGTAAGTCGGGCAGCAGTTCCAGGACCGCCTTCTTTAGGAAGTCTCGTTCGTAAAAGTCGTCGTCCCTGACCTCGCCATCCCAGACGACCACATCCAGATCGATAATACGAGGACCGTACTTGTCGGCGGTTCTGACGCGCCCGAGCTGTGCCTCAGTCGCCTTTAGCCATGCGGTGAGTTGCGCCTCTGTCCAGGTCGTGTGAACGCAAAAGGCGCCGTTCACATAGTCGTCCTGCAGGGTGTTGCCAATAGGGGTCGTGGTAACGAACTGAGAGGCCCGAAAGCTTGGAAACGCCTCCTGTATGATCGCCTGGGCGGCCGCAATGTTTTCCTGGGGGGCAATATTGGAGCCGACGCCGATGCACACCTGGTGGATCATGGACGGTTCCCCGATGCCGTCACACCGACGGTCCGCGTAGAGCTTAAGGCCGTGGGCTTGTCGACGCGGACCTTGGCCCAGATGACCCGCTCGGCGTTGAGCAACAGGTCCAGCACCGCGGCGGCCAGCTTCTCCAGCAGAAAGTAACTGCTCCCTTCCACCAGCGCGATGACCTGTTTCTTGATCTTCTTGTAGTCCACCGTGTGCTCAATCCGGTCCGAGGCGATGGCGGCGCCGGCATCGTAGTCGAATTCCAGCTTGATCAGCACCTCTTGCTTGGTGGCGCGTTCATCGCCATTGATCCCTATGATGGCCTGCAGCCGTAGGTCCTCGATATGTACTCTGAGCGTCATCCTTGCGTCTCCCCTTGCCGGTCTCCTAGTCGCGGATCAAACTCAAGAACTCCTGTCGCGTTGAAACGCTCTTGCGGAAGTACCCCAACATGCAGGATGTCTTCATGGTGGCGTTTTGTTTCTCGACGCCGCGCATCATCATGCAGAGGTGTTTGGCTTCAATCACCACGCCGACGCCGGCCGCGTTGAGTCGCTGGCGCAGGGTGTTTGCGATTTGGTAGGTGAGTGTCTCCTGGATCTGGAGACGGCGGGCATAGAGATCGACAATACGGGCCACTTTCGACAGGCCAATGATCTTCCCCTGCGGCAGGTAGGCCACGTGGCACTTGCCGATAAAGGGGAGCAGGTGGTGCTCACAGAGGGAATAGACCTCAATGTCCTTGACCAAGATCATCTCGTTGGATTCGGAGGCGAAGATGGCCCCATTGATGACCTGGTCCACATCCTGTTGGTAGCCTTGGGTCAAGTATTTGAAGGCCTTCGCGGCGCGGGCGGGTGTCCTAACCAACCCCTCTCGCGTGATGTCTTCACCGGTCTCTTCGATGATTTTTCTGAAGTGGTCTTCCATAACGCTTCGGTTCCCGTGCGGTCATGCCTGGGTGGGCAGGTCTTCGGGTGTCTTCTGGCCCAGTTGCTTTAGCAGGTCGTAGGCGTAGATGCTGGATGAGTGTCCATCGCTCCAAGTGATGGACACAGCATAGTTGCCCAGGCAGACAGATCCGGTGGCATGGATGTCCGAGGGTATGTCGTCCGGATTGAGCTTCCTGACGCCGGAATACTCGTCGATACAGGCGGCGCAGCGGCAGTTGCTGCGTAGCGTGAAATTGTCGATGACCCACTCGTCTGCCTCTGGCCAGCGAATAGTTACCTCCTTGGGGCTCGTGGCAACCTCGGGCTGCGCAAACTTCTGCGCCGAGAGCGTCCCCAACTGGCGAACCATGGCATCGACGAGTTGGCCGAAGCGGGAGTCGTCGAGATTTGTAGGCAGGGTCTTGGCCCAGCGGGCGTCGAGCGGTATCTGAGCCAAGGTCTTCAGCCCGAAGCGGTCGCTCAGAGAGCTGGTCTGCTCGCCAAACACGGCGTGTTCTTTGCCGCAGCCATCACAGATGAAGCTGGACATGTTTTCCACCACGCCGAGTAGCGGGACACCCACCTTCTCGAACATCAAGATGCCGCGCACGACATCGATCAGGGAGAGGGTCGCCCGCGTGGTGACGATCACGGCCCCGTCCAACTGGACGGTCTGGGCGATGGTCAACTGGACATCCCCGGTCCCCGGCGGCATGTCGAGGATCAGGTAATCGAGTGTGCCCCAGTCCACCCCGTTGAGGAGTTGCTGGGTATAGTTCGCGACCATGGGGCCGCGCATGATGGCGGGGGCGTCTCCCAGGAGGAAACCGAAGGACATGACTTTGAGCCCATCTGCATCGATCGGCATCAGCAACTGGCCCTGCTGCATGACCTGGGCCTGTTGGATGCCCAGCAGCGTGGGAATGGAGGGACCGAAGAGATCGGCATCCAAGAGTCCGACACGGAAATCGCGGTTTGCCAGTTCACGGGCAATCGTGGCAGCGATGGTGGATTTTCCCACGCCGCCCTTACACGATGCGACGGCGATGATGGAATTGACGTTCTTAAGGCCCTCGGCCTTGGTCTGCCGAGGCGCCGAGCGAGAGGTCATCGTCACCTTGACCTGATTCACGTCCGGCAAGGCCATCACGACCTGTTCGGCCTCGTCCTTGAACTTGGCCTTGATGGGACAGGCGGGCGTCGTCAGCTCGACTGCGAAGGAGACGGTTGCCTGATCGATCGATAGTTTCTTGACGAAACCCAGTGTAACAATGTCCTTGTGCAGGTCGGGGTCGATGATCACCGACAGTGCAGCCAGCACCTGTTCTTCTGTAACCATGGGGGGTTCCTTGTCTTCCTGGCCAGTAGTCCGCGATTGGACTGGCCGATGACGGTTCGTCCAAGCGACTGTTGCTGGGATGGATTCCGGGCATCGGTAGGCCTATTCCTAAGTTCCTTAGGGCAACCCACTATATAGAGGGTGTCACCGATTTCAACCTGTTTCTGGGCCTGGTTCAAAATTGTTCGCGCAATTGTTCTCGCATAGGTTCCAGTCCGTGTACCACTCCTCGTGATCGTCATCGGCGCAGCGCTTGTCGCTGTGGTAATCGATACCCCTAATTGCCTCAATTCACTGTTTCGATAACGATCACGACAACGACAACGATCGGGAATGTGACCCGGAGGTGAACCAGGCCTGTTTCCGCGATTCTTTCAGGTTGCTGCCGTCTCTTTTCGTGTCTCAAGGCACATTTCATCGAGTTCCCGAGCCGTTTGACTCGTCCCTGCCTTTTTACTACTATGCGGGACTTTGTCCGCCCCAGAACAGAAACTGAGTCCTAAGGTATAGAGTTAGGGAAGATCCCAAAAACGTGAATGTGGAGATAAGCATGACCAACAGACGACTGCTATTGCCAGGCCTCATCTTGAGCCTGCTCGTGCTGGGCTGCAGCAAGAAGTCAGAGCCGGGTGGCGAAGGGGCGGATTCCAACGGCGACCGGCCCGAGCGGCGGTTCCTGAGCATCGGCACGGCACCGCCCGGTGGGGCCTTCTTTGTCGTGGGTAGCGCCATTGCCGAGGTGATTGGTGTGCATACCAAATCGCTGGGTTGGCAAGTATCGGCAGAGGCCACCAAGGGCACGCAGGAGAATCTGCGGCGTCTGGACCGCGGGGAAATGGATCTGGCTTTGGCCAACGCCGCCATCTCCTTCTTTGCTGTGAGAGGGCAGGAGAAATGGGAAAAGGAATACCCCATTCGGACCGTCATGACCCTGGCACCCAACATTGCCTTCTTTATCACGCCCAAGTCCTCGGGGATCAAATCGATCGCCGATCTCAAGGGCCGACGCGTGGTGGTGGGACCGGCGGGGGCCGGCTTTGAGCACTTCATCAAACCCATCCTGGCCGCGCATGGCATCAGCTATGACGACATGACACCTCTGAACGACACGCAGGGCAGCGCCGTCGGACTCCTCGCCGATGGATCGGCCGATGCCGCCTTCTTGGGCGGCGCCGTACCGACGTCCTCCATTACGCAGGCTTGTACTTCCCAGTCCATTCATTTCATTCCCTTCGAAACCCAGGCCATGGACAGTCTCGTCGATCAGTATCGTTTCTTCGATCGAAAGACCATTCCCGCCGGCACCTATACCGGACAAGAGGAGGCCTACGACTGCCTCAATGTCGGAAACATGATCCTGGTGACCTCTGCGGAGGTCGACGACGAGACCATCTATCGAGTGACTAAGACCGTCTTCGAGCATGCTGCGGAGGTCGTCAAGAAGCATCCCGCCGGCAATGCCATCAAAGCCAAGAATGTCATTCGTGAGACCGGCACACCCTTCCATCCTGGGGCGATTCGCTACTACAAAGAGGCGGGCATCTGGCCTGCGGATCGAGAGTGAAACGGATCCCGAGTGAAACGGATTCAAGGGCTAATTGCTCGAGCCGACTCTTCACACTTGCAATAATAAGACTTAGCCGCGGAAAAACACCGTGACAGCGGACTCTATGACAGGGATACGAAGGCACACCATTACTGCTGCAGGAATTGGGCTCTGTGTGTTTGTTATGCTCGAGGTCAACTATCCTCGACTACAGGTCCAGTCACAGCTAGCCCTCTTCGCGCTCTTGGGTCTGGGCATCGTTTTCCTGCATATGCCTTTGAAGAAAGGCCTGAGCGAGGGCTCCCTGCTGCGGCGACTTGATTGGCTGCTCTTCGCGGCCTCGGTCGTCTGTTTTGGTTACATCATCGTTCAGACGGAGCCGCTGTTCGAATCTCTCTGGCTGGGCGATTCAGCCCTGGGAAACCGTGCTGGCGACGAGGTCTCCCTGGACTACGCAGCAGGATTCGTGGGGCTAGTGCTGGTTTTTGAGGCGACCCGACGGACGGTCGGACTGGCGCTGCCCCTGCTCACCGTGATTTTTCTGATCTACGCCAAGATGGGACGCGACCTGCCCGACTGGCTCGTGCCCCACCGCGGCTTCTCATGGTCGCGTATCGCGAGCCAGACCTTTCTGCACAGTCAGGGCGTCTTCGGCATTGCCCTCAGTGTGATGTTCAAATATGTCTTTCCCTTCGTGCTCTTTGGTGCCTTCCTGGAGGCGACCGGGGCGACGGGTTTCGTCATTCATCTGACGCGACGGCTCTTTCGTCGTAGTGCCGGCGGACCGGCCAAGGTGGCCGTGCTCAGCAGCGGTCTGATGGGCTCGCTCTCCGGCAGTGCGGTGGCCAACACCGCCACGACGGGGACCTTTACCATCCCCATGATGCGTAGCTCGGGCTTTGAGCCCCATCTGGCGGCGGGCGTGGTGGCGGGGGCCAGCGCCGGCGGGGCCCTGATGCCGCCCATTATGGGCGCCGGCGCCTATATGATGCTCGAGATCATTCCCGACGTGACCTATCTTCAGATCATCAAGGCGGCCCTGGTCCCCGCGGTGCTCTACTACGTGGCCTTGCTCTTGGTGGTCCACCTTCATGCCCGCAAGACCGGTGCGGTGGGGGGGGATGCCGAGGCCGAAGCGCTGCCACTCTCGGTGATGCAGGGCGTGATCTTCTTCATGGCCATCCTGAGTCTGATCGGGTTTCTGATCTCTGGTTTCACGCCTTTCCGCTCGGTGACCCTCAGTCTCGCGCTCATGCTGCTGATCGCGCCCTGGGCCAAGGTGACACGTCTGGGTCCGGGTAAGATGTTGGAGGTCTTGGTCCGGGCCGCCAAGACGGGCACGCCCCTTATCGCCGCGGCCTCCTGTGTGGGTATCATCCTCGGGGTGGTGACCTTGACGGGCATTGGTTCACGCCTGCCCTCATTAATCCTGCCTCTGGCCCAGGACAATCTGCTGGCCGCCCTGTTTCTATTGATGGTTTCGACAATCATTTTGGGCATGGGCCTGCCCTCGGCCGTTTGTTATCTCTTGATGGCCACCTTTGTCGGGACGCTGTTGAGCGATCTGGGCCTGGTGCCCTTGGCCGCTCATCTCTTCATCTTCTACTTTGGCATGATGTCGATGGTGACACCGCCGGTGGCACTGGCCGCCTACACCGCCGCGGCCATCGCCAAGGCAGACGTCATGCGCACGTGTTTCGCCGCGTTCCGCTTTTCCTTGGTCGGATTCGTCCTGCCCTATGCCTTCGTGCTGGACCCGTCCCTGTTGCTCATGCCTCTCGAAGGCGGGCATGGCTGGGATCCCGTCGTGACCATCTTCTTCGTGCTGCTCGGCATCCTGTTCTTGACCGTCAGCCTGGTGGGCTATTGTTTTAATCGGGTCAGTGTGATATCACGCGCTGTCCTCTTCGTCTTTGCCATGGTCTTGGTGCTCTTGCCCTGGGGGGATGTGACCCGTCTAGGGATAACGCTCTTCGAGAGGGGCTTGGTCATCAATCTGGTCATCAGCCTCTTGGGCGGGGGGCTGCTCTATCTCAATGCCAAAAAAGCTTCCCAGACGGTGCATGGAAAGTTTCCGGAGGGCGTAACCGGATCCCCCGCGACCGGCGAGGGGTTCAACCCATGAAGAACGCGTTCGTGACGCGCAGGCGTGTCGAGTTCATGGACACGGACATGGCCGGCATCGTCCATTTTGCCACTTTCTTCCGCTACATGGAGACGGCCGAGCACGAACTCTTGCGGAAACTGGGTGTCCCGATCGTCGCCCGGCCGGAAGAACGCCCGATCGGTTGGCCCCGCGTCTCCTGCGGGTTTGAGTACCTCAGTCCGCTCCGCTTCCCGGGCGAGATAGAGGTCCATCTCGGTGTGGCCTCTCTCGGGGCCAAGTCGATCACCTATGAGGCCCGGATCATGCAAGGGGGAAAGGTGCTGGCCAAGGGCCACTCGACCTGCGCCTGTTGCGAGATCCGGTCCGCTCATCAATTGAAGGCCATTGCCGTTCCCGGGGACATCGTAGAGAAGCTGCGGCCCTACCTGATCCCGACTGATTCTGAGAGTGAGGACGCATGAAAGAGCACATGACCAGGCTATGCCTGAAGAATCCGTCGTCGGCCCGAACCTCGGCGAGTGTCATTGTGATTCTGGGACTGTGGGTCGGCTGCCTGCCAGCGGCGGACTGGGCCCACTACCTGGGCCCGACCGGAAACATGAGATCTCCGGAGACGGGGATCAATAAGAACTGGGGCGAGAAACCTCCCGCGGAACTGTGGCGGGTCGACTTGCATGACGGCAAGGGTGGGTTTTCCGGTCCGGCGATCGCTGACGGCGTGCTTTACATCCTCGACCATGACGGTGAGCAGGACATTGTTCTGGCCTTGAAGGCCAAGACCGGTGAGGAGATCTGGCGCTTCGTCTACCCGCAGGCCAAGCCGGACAACTACGGCTACACCCGATCGACCCCGACCGTCGAGTCGGGACGCGTCTACTCGCTGAGTCGTAGCGGCGTTCTCTACTGCCTGGATGCCAAAGCGGGCACAGAGTTGTGGCGGACCGACGTGTTGGCCCTGGTCGGCGGCAAGCCGGCCGAGTGGGGCATCGCCAGTTCGGCGTTCATCGACGGTGACAGACTCATTGCCATCGGCGCCGGCGAGAACAAGCACATCGTGGCCCTGGACAAGGCCGACGGCGTGCTGCTCTGGAGCGGAGGTGGCACTCACCCCGCCGGCTATGCGACACCCATGGTGGCGACGCTGGGCGGCCGAAGACAGTATCTGGTCTTTACCGGGGACTCTTTGATTGGTGTCGACGCCGGCGCGGGGACGCTGCTATGGCGACACCCCTGGGAGACGAGGCTTGGCTGCAATGCCGGCACGCCCGTCGTGGTGGGGGAGAATCGCGTGTGGATCGGTAGCGGCTACAAAAGTGGATGTACCTTGCTGGAGATCGAAGGCGGGCAGGTCAATGAGGTGTGGAAGGCCAAACTGCCTTCCCCGCCTTGGGGTTCCGCCATCTTGGACGACGGATATCTGTATGCCTCCGGTCTGCCGGGCTATCTGATCTGCCTGGACGCCCAGAGCGGCCAGGAGAAGTGGCGAGACAAGGGCACCGGTCGCGGTTTCGAGAATGGGGGCATGTGTGCGGTCGACGGCACCTTGATCTTGATGGAGGGCAACACGGGTACCGTTGTCCAGGTCGAGCTTTCGTCGGAGGCCTACCATGAGCTGGGGCGGATCACGCCGCTGGCCAAATCGAAAACCTACTGGGTGGCCCCCGTCGTGGCGAACAAGTTGCTCTACGTGCGCAGCCCGAAAGAATTGGTCTGTTTGAATCTAGAATAAAGGAGCAGAAGATGATGAGTCATACGGTCAGGTTTGGACGCTTGAGCCTCATGCTGGTGCTGATGGGCGCGGGGACGCTCTGGGCCGATTGGCCGCACTGGCGGGGTGCCAATCAACTGGGCACCTCTCCGGAAACAGACCTGCCCTCCACCTGGTCTCCGCAGGGCGAAAACCTGATGTGGCAGGTCCCCGTGGGGTGTCGTTCCACCCCCTTGATCATGAACGGCAGAGTCTACTTGATCTCCCGGGCCGGAGAGGGCCAGTCGCGGCAGGAACGCGTGATCGCGCTGGATTTGGATACCGGTCGCACTTTATGGGAACATCGTTTCAATGCCTTCCTCACGGACGTGGTCTTTCACCGCCTCGGATGGACCAACCTCGCCGGCGATCCCGGCACGGGCTATATCTATGCTCACGGTGTCCAGGGGATGTTCTTCTGCTTCGACAGGGACGGCAAGGTGATCTGGCAACACTCGCTCACCGAGGAACTGGGACGCATCTCGGGGTACGGCGGACGGACCATCAGTCCTATCCTGGAAGGCGACGAAGTCATTATCAGCTCGCTGACCAGCGGCTGGGGGCCGCACGGGCCCGGGGCGCACCGTTTCTATGGCTTGGACAAGAGAACGGGCGTCATCAAGTGGGTGACACCGGCGGGCGAACGTCCCCTGGTGACGACCTACTCGGTGCCGGTGACGACGACCCTGGATGGGGCCCGCGTCATGTTTACCGGTCTGGCCGACGGCAGTATCGCCGCCATGCGACCCACCACCGGCGAAACGCTCTGGCGCTTTCCCTTCAGCAGGGTGGGAATCATGAGTTCCGTCGTCTACGACAGGGGACGCGTCTATGCCGTGCAAGGCGAAACCAACGTCGACACCGGGAACATGGGCCGACTGGTCTGCCTGGACGCCCGCCGGGGCACGGAGATCTGGCGGGTAGACGGTCTGAGCGGCCAATACAGTTCGCCGGCCCTGCACGATGGCCTGATCTATGTGGCCAACAACGCGGCCAACCTATTTTGCGTGGACGCCGTCACCGGCGAGGTCTATTGGGACTTTAACTACGGTAACGAGGCCAAAGGGTCGCCGGTCGTGGCCGATGGCAAAATTTACGTCAGCGACGTACCGGGAGGCTGGGCCATTCTCGAGGCGAATCGGGAGGGTTGCTCCCTGCTGAGCAAGCAACGGTTCTTCCGGGACGGCGACGCCCCGGACGAGGTCTACGCCACGGCGGCCGTGGCCCACGGACGCGTCATCCTCTCGACCATGACGCAAACCTTCTGCATTTCCAAAAAGAGACCGGGGTATCGCTCCCCGGGGACAGATGCTGTGTTCGGTCCCGCGGACAAGATCGTCGCCGGTAAGGCTGTGACCATCCGCGTAGAACCTGCCGAAGTGGTCATGGCCCCGGGTGACATGGTCACCTTCGTCGCGCAGGGCTTCGATGCCAAGGGAACGGCCACGGGTCGGGTCAGGGCCTCCTTCACGAGCGCCGGCCTGGCCGGCGAACTGGGGCCCCGGGGCGGGTTTCGGGCCGCGGGGACGCGGATTCAGGCGGGGTTGGTCACCGCGACTTCAGGTGACATGAAGGCCGCGGCCCGGGTAAGGATTGTCCCTCGACTCCCCTATGTTGAAAACTTTGACGACATCGCCATCGGGGCCGCCCCGGCGGGTTGGATCACCTCCCCGCTCAAGGCCAAAGTGGTCGAGCATGAGGGCGAAAAGGTGCTGCTCAAGACGGCGGATCGACCCTCACCGCCCTTTGCCCGCTTGCGTTGCTATATGATGCCGCCCATCGAAGCCGGCTACACGGTTCAGTCGGATATGTTGGGAAAGGTCAAGAAAAGACGATTTCTGCCCGACATGGGACTCATCAACAGCCGTTACCTCCTGATCCTCACCGGGACCACCGAGCGGACCCGAAAGCTACGCCTGGTGTCCTGGGCGGCCGTCCCGCGTATCGTCAAGGAGATCGAGTTCCCCTGGGAGGGTGACAACTGGTACACGAGCAAGCTGAGCGTGGATATTGTCCGTGGCAAGGCTCAGGTGGCCGCCAAGGTCTGGGCCCGCGGTGAGGACGAGCCCCAGGCGTGGACCCTGACGATGGAGGACGCGACGCCCAACCCCACCGGCAGTCCCGGCCTCTACGCCTATGCCGTCTCAATTACAGATCGGTCCAAGGGCACCGAGGTCCTGTTTGACAATGTCAGTATTACGCCCAATCCCTAACACGTTCATGTGCACTGGAATGCCTTCAGTTGACAGGGTGCTCATATACTAGGAGAAGACTCATGCTTAGACGAATGATCAGCCTCGTACTCTTACTAACCGTCGCTCTGCCAAGCTTCGCGGCCGACTGGCCCCACTGGGGCGGAGGTCTCGGACGCAACATGGTCAACAGCACTGAAAAGAACATGCCTACTCAGTGGAACATCCAGACGGGTGAGAACATCAAATGGGTCAAGCCGCTGGGCTCGCTGGCCTACGGCAATCCGGTGGTTGCCGGGGGGCGCATCTATGTGGGGACGAACAATTCGGGTCTGTATGACAAGGCCGTCGATGGGGACAAGGGCAATATTCTCTGTTTCAAGGAATCGGACGGATCCTTCCTCTGGCAGGCTGTCCACGACAAGCTCAAGGCGGGTCGCGTCAACGACTGGCCCTTACAGGGCATCTGTTCCGCGGTCGAAGTGGAGGGCAATCGTGCCTGGTACCTCAACAATCGATGCGAAGCCATCTGCGTCACCGTGGAGGGCTTGGGCCAGAAGAATCTTGGCGTGACCGATGAGGCCTACCAAGGCAAAGGAAAGGCCGATATTATATGGCGTCACGATATGATCGAAGAACTGGGCGTCTTCCCCCACAACCTTGCGACCTCTTCCTCTCTGATTTTGGGGGAATTGCTCTATTTTGTGACCGGGAACGGTGTCGACGAGGGACATCTTGGCATTCCCTCGCAGACCTCACCGAGTGTCGTGGCTTTCAACAAGAATTCCGGCGAGTGGGCCTGGGAGTTTGTGGTCCACGGCCAGGTCCTTCATGGCCAATGGTCTTCCTGCTCGGCGGGCTCGGTCAATGGCAAGATGCAGATATTCTTTCCCGGGGGCGATGGCTGGATGTATGGGCTGGACGCCAAGACAGGCAAACTGATCTGGAAATTCAATTGCAACCCCGCCGACTCTGTTTGGGAACTCGGTGGCTACGGGACCAAGAACAATATCATCGCCACGCCCGTGTTCGTGGACGGCAGGGTCTATGTGGGCGTCGGTCAGGATCCTGAACACGGCACCGGGGTGGGCCACCTGCACTGTATCGACCCGGCGGGCAAGGGAGATGTCACCGCCACCCATGGCAAGTGGCATCGCGGCGGGGCCGACTTCGGTCGCACCCTGAGCACCGCGGCCATCGCGGATGGGCTGCTATACATCGCTGACTTGGAGGGGAAGTTCTACTGCCTGGATGCCACCACCGGCAAGGCCATCTGGACACACAACCTTAAATCGGCTATCTGGGGGTCTCCCATGCTGGTCGATGGCAAGGTCTACATCGGCACCAACAACGATTCGCCGCACCACAAGCGAGCCTATATCCGCGTCAATGTTCGATCTCCAGCTGACAACGTTCATGCTTATAGAGGAGACAGCTATAGACACTGATGGCATGAATGGCCATTTCCAGCCCAGGGACGGGCGGGTCGAATAAATCCTGCGCCCTTTTGACTCCTTGAACTGAATCCTTTCAGCGAAGCTTTATCGCGCCACGTGGATGAGCCAACAACCCACGACATTG
>JADFHU010000439.1 GCA_022567055.1 Planctomycetota bacterium | reverse complement strand
ATTCAGACATGGCCACCTTTGGTCGCACCAAATTGATGGGGCTGACGATCAGACGTTTCCTGAAACAGTTGAAGCGTCACGACAAGGGTCTGTTCGTCACCTAGTTGAGAGACTAGTTGTGAGGGAGGCGTCAATCTTAGGGAAGATTTTGATAACTGTAGGGTACTGACTTGACCTGACTGCTACTTTTGCATTAAGACTAATGTCTAAGAAATTATCCTCTGTGGAAGTTTTAACCACATTGAGTATCACAAGCAACGTTTTGGAGATGAGGTTAAAAATAGGGTGTTCTGATATATGAGAAGGAACTTGCACCTGCTCATAATGACGAACCGGAAATTCTTGCTCAAGACAAGTTGTCTTGAATCAGGACGGCGATCGCTTTGTCTTAACAGTTGACAACGGGAGCACCAGTTGTCGCGACTCCAGAACCTCTTAAGGCATACCCTGGCCGCGCTTACCGAGGTCCGGGGGGCAGGTGTGTAAGGAGATATCGAGTCATAAGCATTCGCAAGTGTAGCGTCGTACCCTTGCCTCTCCAGATACCGTGGTCGCGATTGGGATACGTAAAATGCTTGTACGGTTCACTATACACATATATAAAAACAGGTTACTTTCGGGACGGATCGAAGTCGCGCGGCTTGATCATATACGCGTCCATCACCACACCCCCGCCGATATCGAGTTGCAAGAACTCAGTCGGACGAACGATCCAGGGCGCCATTTGGTCTCGCAACGCTTGGTTGTCCTCAAGAACACGCACCACCCCGTGATCCGGCAGTCGCACAAGCTCAGTCACCGGCGGCGTATCAAACGTCGAACGAGTATGCAAGGCCCACTTGACGTTGGGAGAAATGTTGTAGTAGTGCGTGCCGGGCTGATCTGCGGGAGTCACCTGTTCCGTTGCCCCACTGCCATCAAGCCGCGACCGATAGAGATACCGCTGCGTACCGTTGTCAGGCGATGCGTAATAGTAATACCAATCCCCCCCTTCATCCGCAAGGACAAACTCAAGGATGTCAACACCGCCCGGCGTCAAGACACCTTCCTCTTTCCCATCGCGCCCGTAAACATACGCCCGCCGCCAACCGTCCCGGTCGCTCATGACCACGAATGCGCTATTGTCGCGGATCCACACCGGCCCCGCATCCGTCTCGTACGCCCCGGCGACCCAGGCCGGATCCGATTCTTCGAAGATGCATCTGATCGCACCGGTGCCGATATCGGCGATCAAGTATTCACGTTTATCCCGGCCACGGCTCAACTTTTCCACGAATAGCTCATGGGAATTGCCGGCCCAACTGAGCCCTCCCATATAACAACCTTCTGTCGGTTGCGGGATGGCGAGCCAGCGAATCGCCTTTCCCTCGGGATCGACGACGCCCACCCGCGTCTTGTTGATGGTCTCGCCGACCCTTGCATAGCGGTTCTGTTTGACCTCCGGATAGGTAGGATCGCTCGGTTCAAGCGAAGCTCTAAATGGAACACCCGACCTGTCGGTCTCCATGAACGCGATCCACTTACTATCGGGACTCCAGACCGCTCTACCGTTCGAAATCGAGCCGGTAATCGCGTTCTGGGTGAGAGGGGTCGTCTGGTCGCTATCCAGCGCACGCACGTGCAGGTTTCCCTCCTCGAAACTGATGGCAAGACGGCCATCAGGAGACGTATTGTTGCGACCCGACCGCCGCCTGCGGGCCTCCTCTCCGCGCCGAGCTTCCCCCACGACCGTGCGTTTGCCCGTGGCCACGTCATAACGCACCCGCACCCGCCCGTCCGACCCCGGATCCGGCTCAATCACCGTGTAGCCCAAACCGTCGGGAAGCCAAGTTCCTCGAAAGGACCTGGCTTCCCCCGCAAACTCTCCTGTCTCATAAATCGCTCGCATGTGCACCTCGGCTTTTTGAAGCAACTGCTCCGTGGAATCCTGACCATGAACGTCAGGCGCAGCAACGCCGCCGACAATACAGAAGAACATCAGAAGCGCAACAACCATATTCATCTCCATTGTTTCACACCTCTCTTAAAGTTGATTTGCTCATTCGCAACACAGGTAAACTGTAACATTTGAAGGATGCCTGGGTCCACGAGAAAACGGTGTATCCCGACACTTGTCAACGCGAAGACTTCGCAAAGCAAAACAGATGTTTATCGCCCCGGAGGTAGATGGCGTCGCCGACGATGGCTGGCGACGCATAGAACGTCTCGTCCAATTCGTTGATCGCCAGCACTTTCAATTTCGGGCCGCGTTGCAGAACGACCGTTTTGCCTTTCTCGCTGAGCAAGTAGATGCGGTCCGCGGCGCCGACTGGCGAGGCGCTGAAGGGGAGGCTCCCGGGCAAACGGTGTTTAAAGTAGTGACGCAGGCCATCGGTCGCGCGGAGGCAAGAGAAGAAGCTCCGGTCTTCCAGCAGATAGATCTCCTCGCCCCAAACCATCGGACATGGCACGTAGGGCGTACCGCGACTTAGCGACCAGACCACGCTCTTGCTGTCGGTCAAGTCGCCGCGCTGGCCCAATTTGATCGCGTGGAGCGTGTCCCTCCGCCAACCGCTGGCGGCGAATACTAAGCCGTGCCCGACCGCTGCCATGGGAATCGCGCCCAAGCTCTGCCCGCCACATTGCCAGAGCAGCTCGCCCGTGGCAAAGTCGTACGATCGTACTGTCGCTCCGTTGAGAACCACCTGGCGACGACCCGCATGGGTCAAGATGCGCGGCGTGCTCCAGTTCGAGACCTCGTCGCGATCCTGCCTCCAGATTTCCTTGCCGGTCCTCTTGTCGAGCGCCATGACGTACGACTGCTGTTCCTGATCGACGACGATCACCAGCCTGTCCCCGAAAAGCGCCGGCGAACTGCCTTCGCCCAACCCGTTCTCCATCGCCTGGGGCTCGGGATCTCTCTGCCAGACGAGCTGGCCCTCGAAGTCGCAGCAGTAGAGCCCGAATGAACCGAAATAGGCGTAGACGCGCTGGCCGTCCGTCACAGCCGACGCCGAGGCAAAGCCGGCCTTGCGGTGATGCCCCTGGTGCGGCATTGCCTCGTGAACGGTCCGGCTCCAGCGCAGCTTGCCGGTGATCCGATCGATGCACACGATCGCAAACCTCTGCGGTTTCCACTTGCCGATCGCGTCGGTATCCAGTCCTGTGTTCGGCGTGCCGGCAGGAATGACATCCGGAATGGGCAGCTCCTTGTCGAGGGGGATCGCGGTCAACAGAAAAATCCGGTCGCCCCAGACGATCGGAGTCCCGCACCCGCTGCCCTCGATAGGCGTCTTCCACCGCAAGTTTTCCGTTTCGCTCCAAGTTACCGGAGGATCTGCTTGCGACGCTACGCCGTTCCATGTCGGCCCCCGCCACTGCGGCCAGTATTTCAGGGACTCGTCCGCTATGAGCCGTGTGGAAACCAGCGCTACCAGCAGCATCCCGATACGTGCCTTTTTCATTGCGTTTTCTCCTTCGTAAACCGGTGCTGCCGATTTGAGGCGAGCCTGAGTCCGCGACCAAGCTTTGAGAGAATACTATATCGACAGTGGCTGGGTGGCAAAGAAAAAGGCGTCTCCATTTGCTTTGCACCAGCGGACTTTGCGATACTTCTCCATCCATACTCAACAAGTTGTCCACGCTAGGAAACGGCTCTGTGCTGCGGCGTTAGACTAGATACCACAGTGCTCATTGGTCCTTGATAAGGACAGGCGGTGCTATTTGCCATGACAGTCTAATGGTTCCTGCGCGAGTTGTGCCGGTTTGCTTTTCAAACGAAAAGGGGTTTAAGCCGGGAGATACCTGCGCGGATATCTTCTTCGTTGTAATAGGCAAAGCTCAGTCGAATGTAATTCTTCATACGACTGGACCCCGAAAAGAATTCACCGGCCTGAAATGAAACTTCCATCTCCTCGGCTTTGTGTCGCAATTCGCGGGCGCTGGTGTCTTTGTTCAGTTTCAACCAGAAGAAGTAGCCGCCATCGGGCCGCGTCCATGTTGCATGATCGGAAAAGTGTTCCTTTAATGCGGCATCCATTGCCTCAACCCTTCCCCGATAGGTTCTACGAAGTCGTTCCAAGTGTGTTTGTTGTAAGCCCAAATCAATGGCGTGTCGCACGATATGGGACGTGAAATGGTTGAGACTGCCACCGCTGTTGATTGCACCAATCTTAGTGAGTCGATTCACCCTTTCGTTTGATGTCTGTATCCAGCCCAGCCGCAGGGCGGGGGCGAGAATTTTAGAGAATGAACCAAGTGAAAGAACGGTGCCGCTTTCTGACAGGGTGCCCAGGGCATCAGGCGGCGAATCGTAGTACGAAAGTAACTGGTAGACTTCGTCGGCCATTATCAGAAAGTCATGTTCTTGACTCAATTCGACCAGGCGTTTTCGTCGCGTTGCACTCATGGTCTGGCCACTGGGATTCTGGTAGCTGGGGATTGTGTACAAAAGGGCGGGTTTGGTTCTGGCCAGCGTTTCTTCGAGTGCATCGATATCGAGGCCATCGTGATCAATCGGCACACTGACAATGTTTAGGCCATGGTCGGCGAAAATTTGAAAGGCAAGGAAATAGCAGGGCTCTTCGACAATGATCGTGTCGCCGGGGCTTGACATGTGTGAACAGATAAGGTCCAGCGCCTGTGAATTGCCACCCGTTACAAAAAGGCTGTCGGCATCAACTGGTTGGCCATAGTTCTTTGTTAGAAAAGTTGCGAGCGAATCGCGGAATCTCTGGTCGCCCTGGAGGACACCATAATTGAGATCCAGGGGTTGAGCGGCTTGAAGGAAATCTTCGGTCGCCTTTTGAACCAAATCAATGGGCAGGAGATCAGCCGAAGGCTGGCCGACACCGAAGTTAATCATTCCTTCCGGGGGTTTTCCTTCAAACGTTACAATATGACTCATCAGGGCGAACTTTCCGTTTTAGGTTCGACACAGCCTAAGATTCGCGATATCGATCCATGGCCTCCGTGACTTTTTTCTGGACTTCGACGAGCTCGGCCAGCAGGAGCCAGTCGCTTCGAACTGGGCGGTACCGGCCGTTGCAATCACAGCGCTACCAGCACCAGCTGAGGCACATCGAGTTGTCGTTCGGTTTCAGTTGTCATGATTAATCTCCTGTGTAAAGAACATGGTTGCGCTTGTCAAGGGCCAATCGGACCGCCGTGATATCTGCTCTAAGGGTTTAGCTTGCAGGTGTTTAGGCGCCCAGGCAGGGCAATCGCACGTAGATTCCAATCGGTACGAAATGCAGCAGCAATGCCAATTGGCCAGGATTCCTACCGTTCAAGTAATCAGTAAACAGTAATCAGTGATCGGTATGAGCCAAAAACTGATTACTTTGTCACTGATTACTGATTACTGCTCCCGTGAGACCTCGGCGAGGGGTAGAAAAAGGGGGATTAACGTCTGTCTAAGTTTACAGGCGATAGCCCT
>JADFHU010000438.1 GCA_022567055.1 Planctomycetota bacterium | reverse complement strand
TGCGGATCCCCATTTTGAGGCCCAGACCAAGGTTCGCTTGACGAATCCGGAGGTAGGCGGATTCGTGGAAACGACGATAAACGAACAACTCGGCAACTACTTGGAGGAGAATCCCGCGGTGGCCAAGTGTGTTCTGACCAAGGCGATTCAGGCGGCAGCCGCGCGGGAGGCCGCCCGCAAGGCGCGGGAGCTGACCCGCCGGAAAGGGGCACTGAGCGGCTCCAACCTGCCGGGTAAGCTCTGGGATTGTTCCAGCAGAGAGAAGGCGACCACGGAACTCTTTATTGTTGAGGGCGATTCGGCGGGCGGGTCTGCCAAGGCAGGCCGGGATCGAAACATCCAGGCGATTCTGCCCTTGAAAGGGAAAATCCTGAACGTGGAAAAGGCACGCATCGAAAAGATGCTGGGCCACGAGGAGATTCGCACGATGATCAGTGCGCTCGGTACTGGCATCGGCATTGATGAGTTTGATATCGAGAAGTGTCGATATGGTAAACTAGTGCTGATGACGGATGCGGATATCGACGGGGCACACATTCGCACGCTGCTGTTGACCTTTCTCTTTAGGCAAATGCCACAACTGATCGACAAGCGCATGGTGTACATCGCTCAGCCTCCCCTGTACGAACTACGTGTGAAAGGGCAGCGAAAGTCTGAGTATGTGTTGTCGGAAAATGCCATGCGAAAGCGAATGACCGAAATGGGGATTAAAGACACAGAACTGGTGATTCGTGACTTTGGCGGCCCCGAACCACCCGCCCACCTGGAAGGCGTCAACTCGCGGACAGTCTCTGGAGACAAGTTGGCGGAATTGGTTAGAGTCTTGGGCGACGTCGAGCGTATCGTCAGTGTATTTTCTCGCCGGGGCCTGATATTCAATGAGTTCGTAGAGAAGCACTACAACGGTGAGGCGCTTCCGGCTTACATGATTCGCTTTGGCGGCCGGGAGGAGGTATTCTTCGATCAGAAGGCGTATGAAGCGCGTTGCGACGAACTTCAGCCTCAGGTCGAGTCCTCAGAGCAAGGAGATTCCACCGCCGGTGAATCAGAGGACCGAGGGGAACCGCCGGTGAATCCTGAAGAGCTTCATGAGGTGGAGCGCGTCAATACGATCAACACCCAGCTCAAGGAGGCCTTTGGTCTGTCCCTGCCTGATTTCTTGCTGAAAGCAGAGCGGACCGTGTCAGGCGAATCCTTGCCCACGAAGTTTCAACTCGTGCATGGAAAAGATGTTTTCGATATTGCCTCACTGGGGGATATTTGTCCCGGCATTCGCCAGATCGGTGGCACGGGCGTAGAGATCAAACGGTTCAAAGGGTTGGGTGAGATGAATGCCGACCAGCTCTGGGAGACGACGATGGACCCCTCCCAGCGGACTCTGTTGAGCGTTTGTTTGGATGATGCTGGGGAAGCCGATCGGCTCTTCAGCATTCTCATGGGGGATGATGTCGAGAAACGGAGAAACTTTATTCGGGATCACGCCCTCGAAGTGCAGAACTTGGATGTGTAGCGACTAATCGGCTTTCCTGACATGCAAGCGGGCTGGGTTTCCCAAGACGACGGCATGGGCGGGGACGTCCCGAGTGACGACGCTACCGGCGCCTACCATGGCGTTTTCACCGACCGTAATGCCACACAAGAGGGTCGCATTGGATCCGATGGAGGCTCCCCGCTTGATGAGCGTAGGAATACAGGTCCAATCTTCTTCTGTCTGCAGACCGCCGTCGGTGGTCGCGGCGCGGGGAAAGTGATCGTTGATAAACATCACGCCATGACCCACGAAGACTCTATCCTCCAGCGTCACACCTTCACATATAAACGTGTGACTCTGAACCTTGCAGTGTCTTCCGACAATGACGCCCTTCTGAATCTCCACGAAGGCGCCGATTCTGGTGAAGTCACCGATGGTACAACCGTAGAGATTGACGAATCCGTGGACTTGGACATGCTCGCCGAGTTTTACGTCCGAGGCGATGCGGTTGAGTGTCAGTTGTTCCTGATCCATGTTCTTGCCGATCCCTTCATGACAGTGCCCTGTAAATCCACTCGGGAATTGGGAATCTCCGCTTGTTTAAAACGACGCCCAAGACATTGGCATTGAGCTGGGTCAATTTTTTTTTGGCTTGTTTAACAACCTCCCGGTGCGAGTGCTCCGCATCGACGATGAGGCTGATGTTGTCACATAGGCTCGCCAATCTCGCCGAATAACCGGCCTCGTTCACCGCGGGCAAGTCGAGCACAATGCAGTCGTAGTCCTTCTTTAATAAGTTTATCAGTTTACGGGTGTCATCCAGGCTCGGCCCCATGTCGATCTTGCAGGCACAACGAATCCCGCCCTTCTGCCGGATAACGATGACATGCTTGATATCGGCCTCCATCGGCGAAAACCCGCCCGCGCCCATGACGGCCTCCATGAGAGTCATTCTGGCCGGCATCTCAAAGACGCCAGGGTTCGTGACCTGTCCACTCACATAGACGCGGCGATTGTAGAGCGACCGCACAATAACGGCGACATGAGGTTCCTTGAGATGAGGCCTGTACCTGCGGACCAATTCGTCTGTTAGAAGACCGGGCGTCTTTCCTTCCGCTTTGACCTCGCCGATCAGCAGCAGAGAAAGGTTCCCGTCAGGCCGAACGACCTGTCTGACATCCAACTCCGGCGTGTAGTAAAACTTGACTTCGACTTCGTCCCCCGGCGCCAAGATGACATCATGCGATTTTCTGAACCCTGCCTGCATGATCGTCTGTTTGTCAGACCCTAGGAATTCGTTGGAGTCGCGCTCACCCGCCAATTCTGCTTGCGACACCCACTGAAGGGCCCCGAACCCGGGGTCTCCATCTTGTGTCTCCAACCGTTCTAAGAGCCCACAGCCGGCGACCAAGACACCAAAAAGAAGGGCGGCACCTACGCCCATGCTGTCGTCAGGACACCTCTCCGCTCGTACATGGCCATCTCCTGGCATGAATCTTATGTTCGCAATCCTGCGACTCCGCCTTGAGCACTGGTCGACTGCATCTCTGCTTGCCGGTCCCTTAGTATCCTACCACGTCGCCGATCGTGCCGTCGTGCTGCATGCGGTGGATGCTTAGGGTCCCATCCAACTGATTGAGCAGGATCAAGTAGGTCCGGGTGCCGACTCGGTAGGTCTCGGTCTCTGTCCAGCCGGGTGACAGCAAGATTTCCTGTATCCTTGGGCCAATGGTGCCGTTTTGATTCATGCCCCTTACGTTGACCATTCCGTCCGATTCCTTGAGGAAGAGGGCGTATTGCGTCTCATTGACGAAATAAAACTCGACACTCGTGTATCCGGCCGACCAATTCAACTCTTGCAGGACCGGGCCAAGCGTTCCGTCCGACTCCATTTGTAGCACAGAGAGGGTGCCCTGTGGTTCCGACAAGAAGAAGGCATGCGTCTCGCCTTCAAACGGATAGAACTGCGTATCCGTCCAGCCCGCAGCCAATCGTCCGCCCTGGACGATGTTTCCGACAGACCCGTCTGAGTTCATTTCATAGATGACCATCACGCCGTCGGATTCCTTCATCACAAAGAGGTAGGTCTGTCCATCAACCCTATAAAACGTGGCAGTCGTCCAGCCGCCAGACCAATTGTATCGCTGGTAGATGTCACCCAACGTCCCGTCGTTGAGGATGGGACGAATGTGGGCCGTGCCGTCCGATGTTTTTAGCAAGAATAGGTAAGGTTGCCCTTGGACCCGATACGTGTCGACGAGGGTCCAGCCAGAGGAGAAGTTGTACTGGGCAACGACATGGCCGAGCGTCCCATCGTGGTTGATCGCATGGATGTGGACGACCCCATCGTCCCGATTGAGCAACAACAGATAGGTGGCCCCCCCCACCCGAAAGGACTCCATGCTGGTCCACTGGGCCGCGGGACGGAGGATCTGCATCAAGTCGCTAATGAGGGCCAACGTGAGCTTGGCCACTTCGTCGGGTTCATTGACTGGGCTCGTGGAGGGATCATCGACGATCCAGTCCGCAGGCGTCGCATTGCCGTCGCTCTTGAGCAAGAGGCATTCCAGCAGGTCGATTGCGGCCTGATAGTCCGCCGCGCCAATATGCCGAAATGTACGGGATAGATGCAGTAACAATGTACGCTGACGTATATTGGCCGCTTGCGGGCTGGGTGCCACGAAGCTATCGGGCGAATACCCCAGGACAAGGTAACGAAGCGTCAGCGCCTGCTCCTGCAGATCGTCGTGGGGTACCAGATCGAGGTCCTCATCCGGGATCACCTCGATTTGCGGAAGGTGCGCGCCGAGAACCGGAGCAGCGTGTGCAAAGAGCAGAAACAGCAGGCAACACGCCACTGAAATCCACGGGTAAACGCTTGTGCGAACCATCGTATGCCTCCCTAGGTCAGGTGTGTTCCGATCATAACAATCACTCAGAATCTGCGTCCGTTATCGACCGCCAGGCCCTGTCACTTGACCTGACCGGTAGCCGCAGGGCCACAGATCGTTTGTTTCAGTGTTGTTGCAGCCCACCCGCCGTCGCGTCTATCCGAAAGGTTCTGTAGGACCCGGGCGGACGCCTCTCTGTATCGGACCTCCTTGGCGTTGCTCTTCGGGCTTGACGGCACGATGACGGGAAGGTAGGGTAGATAGGGGTGCTTACCTGTCCTGCGGTCCCGCCTGTCGGACAGGTCGCTGCCGATGATAGCTGAGGATGGTGAGCCCGAGGATGGACAGTGACGCCGATAAACGAAAGCGGGCAGAAATGCGGCTCATCGCTTGGGCCGACAAACACCTTTACGCCCTCTACGGTTACGCGTTCCAACGGGTACGGCACGTTCAGACCGCAGAGGACCTCGTCCAAGAGACCTTCCTCGCGGCGATCCAAAACTACCGGAAGTTCAAGGGCCAGTCCTCGGAGGTGACGTGGCTGATCGGGATTCTCCGGCACAAGATAGCCGATCACTTTCGTCGGCAGGCTGCCGCTTCTGGCCCGAAGGAGCAGGCCGAAGAGGACGAGAAGGCCGAGGCACGCTTCAATGACCGCGGCGGGTGGGCACCGAAACCTGCGGCCTGGGAGGGCGATCCGGCCCAGTTGGCGGAGAAGGAGGACTCGTTGGATCTGGCGATGTTATCCGACAATTGGCTGGTGGACCGCAGTCTGCAATTGTAGGACCTGGCTCAAGAGTAGCGGGTCATCCCGGGTTAAGGCCTTTGGTTGGGTTTGGGGCCGGGTTGAGACCCCCTGGGGGGGCCGTCTTCGCGTTGATGTTTATCGCGTCGCTGCTCACGGTTGCTACCCGGTCCGCGTACACCCCCACCCCGTCGGCCCCCCTGGCGCGCACGGTTCCACCGATCTTGCATCCTTTCCATGCGCGAGTTGACCCCAGGTTCCAATTTGGCGAACTGCTCTTCCGTGAGAATGTTCTTCATGGAAGCCATCAT
>JADFHU010000437.1 GCA_022567055.1 Planctomycetota bacterium | reverse complement strand
TCTTTTTCTGAAACCACCGCCTCGGACGTCGCGTTCTGCCAGTCCCAAACGCTCAAGGATCCAGATCCGTCTACCACCGCCAGATATCGATCGTCGTGAGACCATGCCATCTGACGTGGCTTGTCCGGCGGGGAGAGTAATACCTCAACCATTTCTTCGGTCTTTAGATCCCAGATCTGAATGGCATTGGGTTCGACGACATGGACCGCAACATATTGGGCGCTCTCAGACAGTCTCATGCAGTCCGTGTCGAGTTGGCCTAAGGGAACGGTGCGAACCAACTCCCGCGTTTGGAGGTCCCAGAGGGTGATGTCTACGTCATCGCCATAGTGGCCCCAGTGGCATAGCATCACTTCATTGCTGTCCTCAAGCCAGGCAAGGTCTCCAAGGTTCGCTGCGTCAGGGATGATGATTCCATTGGGCTCACCGCTTGCGGTGTTCCATACCCGCAGTGTCCCGTCGACACCTATCGATGCGAGCTGCTTGGTTTTGGGATGGACATCGAGAGCGACAATCGGCCCTCGGTGCGTGACCGTCTCCAGCGTCCAGCCCTCGACCTGACTCGGCAGGGCAGCGCTTTTGACCAGAGACTGTGGGGACATCGATCCTCCGCGGGTGGCATGGATGCGACGCATCGGAGGAGGGGCGGGCGGGCTCTTCGTCTTGAGATTTCGGTTTTCTTCTTGCAGGCTGACATATTGATCCCTCATCACGCTCAGAGCGGCACGGGCTTCCGCCTTGTCGTCACCTAGAATCTTAAGTTCCAACCTGGTCAACTCGAGTCCCTCATTGGCCAGTTGGCCTTGCTCGACCTCTTTCTCCAATGCCCGAACGTAGACCCTCTGTTCCGTCCATTTGCCAAATCCGTACAATCCGTACATTCCGCCCGCAATTAGGATGAGCGCGGCCGCGGAACCGGCTATGAGCTGCCGATGGTACTTGCGGGCCTTCTTACCGAGGACGTACAAGAACGTCGGCATCTGGGCGGTGACCGGATCACCCTTCAGAAAATTGGTCAGGTCGTCTTCCAACGCGCCGGCTGAGAGGTATCGGTCGTCCATCTCCAAGGCCAGGCATTTCAATAAGATCGCTTCGAGGTCTCGGTTGACGGTGGGCACCAGGTCTCTCGGACGCCTGATTTGGCCCGATCGAATGCGCTGCAGGACGTCCAAGGTCGTTCCCGATAGATCGTGGGGTGACTTTCCCAGGGTCAGTTCAGTCAGGATCACACCCAGGCTGTATACATCCGTACGCGTGTCCATGCTGTCCTGACGACCGGCGGCCTGTTCCGGGGCCATATAGGCGAGCGTCCCGGCGATATCGCCTTCCACGGATAGCGTCGCGCTCTTTTGCTCTCCCCAGAAGGCTCGGGCCAGGCCAAAATCCACCACATAGGGTTGTCCTTCTTGGGAAACCAGAATATTGGATGGCTTCAGATCCCGGTGGATCACCCCCTTTTGATGGGCACATTGAACAGCCGCGCAAATCTGTTGAAACAGTACAAGAATCTGTTCCGTGGACAGCTTCTTTTTCTGAACGTACTGGTCGAGGGGGATACCGCCATGGACGAGTTCCATGGCATAGTAGTACACGCCCCGGTGGAGACCGCTGTCAAACAGCCGGGCTATGTTTGGGTGCTCCAGAGAAGCGGTGAGTTCGACCTCACGCTCGAATCGGGCCTGGGCCTTGCTGGAATGGCTGTAAGATGCGGCCATGACCTTCAAGGCGACTTCACGTTTGGTCCCCAGTTGCTCTGCCCGCCAAACGCTTCCCATGCCGCCCTGTCCCAACAGCTCGATAATACGAAAACCATCGATCTGGGGGGCATTGGCGGGTGAGACGGTCTTGGGTTCGGCCGCTAAAGAGAAGTCCAAATGGTCATCGGTTTCGCCCTGACTGTCGTGGGTGCTGTCATTGGGAGTCGCTTCTTGCCCTGAAGGCCCCTCACCCGACATTAGACTCAGCGTATAGGGGCCTACCTGTTTGGTCTGACCCAGGGCAATCTCAATCCGACCCAGCGAGCCGAGTTTGAAGCGTAAGCCCTTGCGAGCCGCCGCATCATCCACCCTCTGATGCTTGACCACGCGATCGTCTTTTTTGATTTCTAAATACGCCATGCCTAGTTGCTACCGAAAGAGTTTCCTTCGGCAGGAAGTATCAGTTCACCTGATTACCCTTCCTGCGGTTCTGCATAATAATTGCCTTATTGGCCAGAGCTTCAACATCAGCCGTAAGCCAAATTCTGACTGTCAATTGCCTTCTTGAATAGGGCCTTTAGGTCACCCGTGAGCCATTTTTTGGCGATCAACGAAGAGAATGTCTTTTTGAGGGCGTCACGCGAGAATGAGGTGATGCGCTGCCCGTGGTATACCAACGCACTGGCAATGGCGGCATAGTAAATAGCGGCAATGACATCACGCTCAAGGGCGGAGGCGGCTTTTTTTCGCCACTCTTTGGAGAAGTCTTTGATTCTCTTGAGCACGAGCAAGTCAGAGTCAGGATTCAGGATTAACTGGCTAAAAGAGTTGCCGGTAAAGGGTTTGATCTCCTCGCACATTTGTGCCAGTACGTCAGGCAGTATCTGCGCTAGGGCCTGGTCGACCGGCATTTTTTCGGCCAAGAAATCGTGGAGTAGCTCCGACCTGATCTGATCGTCAGTGCGTTCGATGCCGTCGCCTTCTTGGTCACCACCGATCGTCCAAAGTTTCGCCAGCTTGTCGGGTACCAACCCAAATGTCGATGAATCTTTTTTCATTGATGTGACTCGCCCGAAAAGACCATGACCCATTCTGTGACTACCCGGAGCGCCGGGCGGGATCTTCCACATGACAGCTTACAATCCATATACGGTAATTCGCCGTGCTGGCGCTTATCCTGCGCCCTGTTCGTCAAGAAACCTGAATAAGTCTGAAAATTCTTCTTCGATTTCAACATCGGACCGCATTAATGTGCGAACCCGTCGCCTGAGGATCGCTCGGAAACGACGCTTGACCGTAACGATCATGTTCGAGACCTTTGCTTCGTTCGCAATGCCACACTGTTCGGCGATTTCCTTGAGTGAGGGTGTGTCGACGCTATCCATGATGGGATCCAGCACCTTGAGGCGGAAGGACTCCCAGTGACTGGATCTTTGGGTGCTGCGATACTCATGTTGGACCTCGGCGATGGTCGCATCCAGCAGCTCGGTTATCCATCCATAGTGAAAAGCCTGGACAGGCCCCGCCATGGACTCCACTATCGGAAGGTTTTCCAAATGAGGGACGTCGAGGGACACGATATGCACCCCGCCTCCCCGCTTGATACGCCCCTGGCCACGCAGGTAGCTGGCGTAATAGCGCTCCAAGGCCAAAACGAGCAAGGTCCGAAATCTTCCCTTGGCCCGATCCGCCTTTTGTATCAGGTCCCGACCGAGGACAATCTCTGAGAAAAACCCCTGCGTGAGGTCCTTAGCCGTCTCATTCTCGCAGCCCTTCCTGCGCAAATAGCAGTAGACGGGCTTCCAGTAGGTTTCTATGAGGTTTTCCAGAATGAGTTGTCGGCGGGTTTCGTCGGTTGTCTGTGCTGAGAGGATATTGGACCACTGGGTCGTCTGAAAACGACTTGCTGCTCCCCCCATGGAAGTTCTACCAGTGACCTTCATTTAGACACCAAGAAATGCAGACCAGACATTACGTTCGGCTCAATCACCCGCTTCTTAGCGAGGAATTCGCACAGAAAAAAAACTCCTTTCCCATCCCAATGGGACTATAGGTAATCATACCTCACAGACTGTTTCATGTCCAGGCCAACAGCCCTTGAACAAGAACCGCCGATCCGTTTTACACCCCATTTTCACGCCATCTTCTTCCTCTCCTCAATCGAAAATTCTCAATGTAGACCAGACCGTCCGAACTTTGGGCTTCGTCCAATCGATCGCGACTAGACCTGACACAGATTTGAACGCCAGTTCACTTACTTTTTTTTCACCTCGACTAAATCGCGCGCAGGATTCGGGCCAGTCGGCGAACTAGTCTATGCCGGCAAGGTGCCGATTTGACCCTGCCGTCTTGCGTGCGGGCGTGAAATCAGCTAGACATAGCAACTTGAATGAAAGGACACCGAAATGGACACAAGAATTGAGAAGAGCAAGCGCAGAGTCTTGGTAGGCGGCTTACTTGGTGTGGTACCAGTCAGACATCACCGAATCCCACAAATAATTCCTTCCACTAATCTCGAAGTTGAGGAGGTAACAATGTCAATGCCAAACCCGAAAAGACTAGCCATACTAGCTATTTTTCTCGCGAGCCTAACAGCGAGAACTTATGCAGGAACCTATAGCGGAGGTACCGGAGAACGAAATGATCCTTATCAAATTGCCAGTGCGGAGGATGTGACTGAACTAAGTCTCAATGGCTATGATTGGGATAACCATTTCCTCTTGACCGAAGATATCAATCTGGACCCGAAACTAGAGGGCAGAAAGAGCTTTAACTTTGCGGTTATCGCACCAGATCAGACTATTTACTTTCCTAATAATATTTACCATCCCCGCGCCTATTTTACCGGTACGTTCGACGGCAATGGTCATACGATCCAAAACCTTACCATTGCAGGCGGAAACAAAGATTTTTGCGGATTTTTCGGATACATTTGGGAAGGTGCAGAAGTTCGTAATCTAGGACTTATAGATGTTAACATCGTGGCGGGTGTCCGCACAGGAGCTGCTCAGACAACCAGGCGTTGCTCACGACCGTCTGACGCTTAATAAACCAAGCCAACACCTTCTTCTCTGTCGCCCCTTTCGGCAGGGCTGCTAGATCGGTCTCGCTCAATCCCAAAGCCTTTAGCCCCTGTACCTTCATCTGCGCCGCCCGCCGCTCATCATGCCGGCGAATCTCAGCGCCAGACAGACTCGCCTTCTTCGTGGAGGATCGAACCCCCTCCAGTTTGTCCAAAAGGGTCTCACCAAATTGCTTGCTCCCCAGAAACCATCCCCGGCGAATCTTCGACCAATCTGGGTCAAACTCCCTAGGTTTCTTATATCCAGCCACCTCCGCGGCGTATGCTTGCATCTTACGACGATACCGGGAACGCCCAGAGCGGTCATCGCTCAGCGCGAAACACTTCAGCACCCGCGCAGTTCGTAGCCATCCCAGTCGTTTGCGCGTGTGTACGTACGAGGGGTAGCTGCTCCAAGGGTAGCTCAGTAGGTCACCCTCCTTGAGCCGGAGTCGTTTGGCCCGCGCCGGATTCAAGTGGATGTAGTTGCTCACCACCTTGAAGTACTCCCCTGCGTCGGGATCAATGGGCAAGGCCTTGTATCGGCCCTGAAAGAGATGCCCGCCTTCCCGGTGGCGGCGATTAAAGCGCTGAGTATACGTACTCTGCAGCCACTTCATCCCCACTGCCAGATTGGGCTCTGGGGTTTCGACCAAGCAGTGGTAGTGATTCCCCATTAAC
>JADFHU010000436.1 GCA_022567055.1 Planctomycetota bacterium | reverse complement strand
GAATTTGAGCATCTCTACGGGGCGGTGCATGCCGTCGAAGGAATCGTGAACGAGGACTTCGTGGATCTAGCGCGGCTTTCTCGGCAGACCTTGGAATCCCTCGCCACCAGTCCCTCCGCGGCGCTGGGTTCGAGTCGCGATAAACCGGATAGAGCCTACTGTGAGAACATCTTTAAGATCTTTCAGAAGCGCAATGTCCGTTACTTCTTTTACATCGGCGGCAATGACTCGGCCAATACGGCCCACATCATCAATGAGATGGCGGCGGAAGTAGACTATGACATGCGTGCCTTCCATGTGCCCAAGACCATTGACAACGATCTGGAGGTGACCGATCACTGTCCCGGCTACGGAACCGCCGCCCTCTTCGTGGCCAACGCCGTGGTGGGGGATGACCTGGACAACCGATCTTTGCCGGGTATCAAGATCGATGTGATTATGGGCCGGGATGCGGGTTTTCTGACCGCGGCTGCCGCCTTGGGGCGACAACGAGTCGATGACGGCCCCCATCTGATCTACGTGCCCGAGCGGCCGGTGACGATCGACAAGTTTGTCTCGGATGTAGACTCCGTATATCGAAAACTAGGACGCTGTGTGGTGGCCGTGAGCGAGGGGATCAAGGACGGCGACGGTGTGACCTGGGCGAAAAGACTGGCAGAGGACGCGGAGGTAGACGCCCATGGCAATGTCCAGTTGTCGGGTACGGGCGGGCTGGCGGACTTCCTGGCCCGTCAGGTCAGGGAGAAACTGGGGGTCAAGCGCGTGCGTGCCGACACCTTCGGCTATCTGCAGCGGAGCTTTGCCGGTCTGCAGTCCCCGACGGACGCGGCCGAGGCGCGGGCCTGTGGGCGGCGGGCCGTGACCTATGCCTTGGAGCACAGCAGCGGCTCGGTGGCCATGAAGCGGATAGGCGAGGGCCGCGCGTATGCCGTCGACTACTTCCGCACCGACCTGTCGAGGGTGGCCGAGAAGACCAAATCCATGCCCGATGAGTTCATCAACGACCAGGGCAACAACGTCACCGAGGCCTTCATGGCCTATGCCTTACCCCTGACTGGGGGCTTGGCCAAGACAGCCTATCTATCCGGAAATGCCCGTGTCTGATTGACCTGTGAGGGGCCGCCCATGGCCAAGACCAAGATCGTTTCAACGCTCGGGCCGGCCTGCGCCGACGCGACCACTATGCTCGCGCTGATCGAAGGCGGCACGGACTGCTTCCGCATCAACTTCTCTCATGGCAGTCGCGCAAGTCACTCGGCCTACGTCCTGCAGTGCAACGAGGCCCGCCGGCGGACAGACCGTGTGGTGGCGCTGATGGGGGACCTGTGCGGTCCCAAGATCCGCACGGGGCCGATCCTGCCGGAGGGGCAGGCACTCAAGGAGGGTGATCTGGTCACGATCGAACCGAGCACGGAGGCGACCCTGGCCACGCACTTCAGCACCAACTACGCCGACCTGAGCCGGGATCTCGCCGTGGGTCAGCGGGTCTTCGTCGATGACGGTAAGATCTTGCTAAAAGTAATGGAGCAGCAGGGCGAGAAGAACCTCTGCCGCGTCTTGCTGGGCGGGGTCTTGCACAGCAACAAGGGGATCAATCTCCCCGATACGGCGGTGAGCGCGCCCTCTATCACGAAGGATGACTGGCAGTGCGTGGAGTGGGCCGTTGCTCAGGAGCTGGACTTCTTGGCTCTCAGTTTCGTTCGGTCGGCGGAGGACATCCACAAGCTCCGGGAATTCCTGTGTGGGGCGGGCGCCAACATCCGTATTGTGGCGAAGTTCGAGACGCCCCAGGCCATTGAGCAGATGGAGGAAATCATCATGGCGAGCGATGTCTCTCTGGTGGCTCGGGGAGACCTGGGGGTCGAGATGGACTCGGCCCAGGTGCCGCTGCTACAGAAGCGGATCACGCGGCTCTGCCGCGCGCACGGCAAACCGGTCCTGGTGGCCACCCACATGCTACAGAGTATGATCCACAGTCCGACCGCCACACGGGCAGAGGTCTCAGACATCGCCAACGCGATCATGGACTACACGGATGCGGTTTTGCTGTCTGGTGAGACCGCCATCGGTGAGTATGCAGTTCGCGCAGTGCAGACCATTGGCGAGGTGTCAACGGTCACAGAGGCCCACCTGGACCGGTTCGACCGGGATCACCCCATAGGGGCGCCCGCCGCCGAACACCTCCTAACTGCGACGCTGGCAAGCTGTGTGGCCCAGATCGTAGACAGTATCGAGATCGTCCTGGTGGTTGTGTGGTCTGAGGATGGCTGGTCGGCGCAGTTTTTGGGAAAGACACGGATCGACGTCCCCATTTTGGCCCTGAGTTCCGATATTCGGACCTGTCGGCACATGTGTCTGAACTACGGTGTCGTCCCCCACCGGGCTGAGATTCCCGGCGACGTGGAGGGTTTTGCTCGACTGGCTGAGCGGCTAGCGATAGACAAGGGACTGGCCCGCAGCGGTGACAAAATCTGTCTGGTACTGGGGCCTCCCCTGGGGTATCAGGGAAATGGCCAGGGCATGATCGTGCACACCCTGTCCTGACCCTGAGCCCGCCGTAGATTGTCCTTGTGCCCGGACGGTCGCCTCCTCATCGGCCCAAAAACCGGTTATTTTCAAATTATTTCGTTGCGACTCGCCTTTTCTCTGCCTCCCTGCTATAGAATGGCCAGAGACTGTTTCTAATAGTTGAAGAAAGGGGCAGACAGATGTGGACGAAACGGACCCATTGGATTGTCTCAAGGGCAGTTTTCGCCGTGCTTTGCCGGCGGGGCTTTCCAATCGCCTTGGCAGTGGGATTGATGTGTGCGGGCCTCGTCACCGGGGCAGAGCGGCGGTCACGGCTGCAACAGTCCAGCCCGCCCACACGGACCCTGACGCGACGTGCGACACCTCCCCAGCGGACGACCACCCTAAGCCGTCCCAGCGCCCCCAGGAGGGCCAGCCCTCGACCTTCCATCTCGAGGCCAACGGTTCGCTCGACAGCGCCGAGAGGGCCTGTGCGCGTGTCCCCCAGGACAGCGCCTTCTGTTACCCGGCCGTCTTTTCGGACTCAGATGCCGCGTTCCAGCGTTCGAACCCCCGTGGCACGCCCACCGAGCCGGTCGTATCGATCCAGCACCCTTGCCCCCCGTAGCGTCCAGAGACTGCCTACCAGCCAACAGAGAGCAAGCAGATCGATCACGCGGATGCCGTCTAGCGTACGCTCAAACACTCTGAGAACCGCCCCCAGTCCCTCCATTAGGGCCAGGCGTTATACCATAGGCTCCACATCAGGCCGGAGCGTCGGCGTCAGAACCCCGCAGGCCGATCGCACGATTCGGCCGGGAGCGCGGCAGCAGGGCAGCACCGGCAGAAGCCGCATGCCCACGGTCGCATCTCCCACGCTTCGCCCCTCCACAGGCGGCACGACCGCTCTGCGGAGTCGCATCGGCATTCCTCTCGGTTCCTCGGGGCGTACCACGAGGGGCTTGACCCCATCTTTGCGGCAACCCCGCTCCATCACGCGGCGCGGGAGCGCCTCCACTCGGGGAGGAGACAGGTCGGGTCGAGTCGCAGCCAACGGGCGCGATCTACGCCCGGACAGCGGCCCGAGCCGCCGTGACTCGGTCGGCGAGAGCCGCCGCCGGCCCCAGGCCGTCTCTTCCACGCGCGGACAACATCTGCTCGATGCGTCCCGGCTGAGGCGGTCGCTAGCCACACCCCCTCTGACCCGCCGCTACACCGTCGGCGTTGATCGGACGCAGGGCGTAGGCAATCGATCCCACATCACCGGCTCGCATGCTTCGGGAGGGCTGGGCATCGCCCGCGAACGTGCTTTGCGCGATCGACACGAGGTCACGGTCGACCAGGGCCATCACATGCGGGCGGCGAACCGCCATCTCAGTAGGACGACGCACTCCAGATACGTGACCTACCATGATCGGCCCCACGCGATCCACCACGGCAACAACTACCTGCACCGGTACTACGATTCGCACCACCGCAGTTATCACCACGTGGTCTGGCCCGATTACTCTTACCCCGTGCACTACAGCGTAGGTCACCACAGCTTGATGCGGCACGTCTATCCGTTCCACCACCGCAAGTATGTCTTCGTCAGCCTGGGCGGCTATTGGCCCAGCAGCTACTTGAGCCTGCGTTATTATTGGTATGGCTGGCATCCCTACACCTGGTACGGCTACAACCCGGTGCCTCGGCAAGTAGCGGGAACAACGCACAACTACTACACCTACAACATGGGAGGCGATCAGAATGTCGCGAGTTCGGCGAAGGCCATAGAGGCGGTCGGCGATCCCGGTGCGGCGGTAGAGCCCCCGCAGGAGGGACCGGCGGATCTCCAGTTTTCCGCCGGCGTGCAGGCATTTGAGAGGGGCGATTACGCCGCCGCCACGGACCACTTCAGTGAGGCCATGGCATTGGATGCCCAGGATATCATTCTCCCCTTCGCCTTTGCGCAGGCCCTCTTTGCCGAAGAGGAATACCGTGACGCGATTGAGGTCCTCCGTATGGCCTTGGGCAATGTGAATTTGGAGCAAGCGACCATTTTTTATCCGCGGGGACTCTACCAGGATGACGACACGCTCTTCACTCAAGTGGATGAGCTGATCAAGCTCGTGGAGACCAAGAGCCAAGACACGGGTCTCCAACTCCTGCTGGGCTACCATCTGCTCGGCATCGGCGAGACAGACGCGGCCCTCGATTCCCTGGAGCGGGCCAGTCTGGATCCGGAGAACCAACGAGCCGCAAGCCTGCTGATCGATTTGCTGGCCAAGGTGAAGGCCCAGGAGATCGAAAGCGACTAGGAGGAGACCATGCACTCTTGGCTAAGCAGGGCGTGCCGACGTCAGACGATCCGGATGATGCTGCTCGCTCTCATGGGTGCAGTGCTGCCTGTCAGCGCCCAAATCCCTCTGGCCCTCTGGCCCTCCGACGATCCGCAGGAGGGGCCGCGCATCCAGGGACGTCACGTCGTCTGGCACCAGTTCATGGCAGAATTCGGCGACTATGACGTGGTGGTGGCGGACGTCAATCGCCTCGACGAGATCAACGTGCAGGTGCTGAGCCTACCGGGTGATCAAATGCATCCCGATGCCTGGGGTCGGCGGGTGGTGTGGCAGGAATTTGTCCTTCAGGAGGAGTTCGGCGATTGGGACATCAACGGCGCCGATCTCGGTGATTGGACCAACCCCCGGTTCTTCGCGGTCTCTGGGGTCATCGACAACGACGAGCAGTTTCCCGCCATCAGCGGCAATACCGTCCTGTGGCAAGATGGTCCCGAAGATCACTATGACATCTTTGCCAGCGACATCACCGATCCCAACTGGCCGCTGGAGTTCGTGGTGGCTGCGTTCGAGGGTAGCCAACAGTTCCCGGCGCTCGACCGCACATTGGCGGTGTGGCAGGACAACTTCCACGGGGATTGGGATGTGTATGCCAGCGACATCTG
>JADFHU010000435.1 GCA_022567055.1 Planctomycetota bacterium | reverse complement strand
GGCTCGAGTGTTGGCTGGCAACAAACGCGCCTAGATCCTGACGCTGGCGCGCCGTCAACGTGTATCGGGGCAAGCCGATGGGTACCTCGGTGGCGGGACAGCCGCGGCCCGCCTGGAGGTCGGCCATGGCAGGTGCATTCAACGTGTTTTTGAGCGGTCCAGCATCGTCGAGGGCGTGACAGGCCAAGCAACCCCTTTGCATTAGGAGGGCTCTTCCATGCTGCGCGTCACCTCGGACCGCCGGCACTTCAAACGCTGGGTCCCGCCTCTGCAGCAAGAACCAGGCGAGCTGTTCCGCCTCGATACGCGTGAGCATCATGTCAGGCATCGCGCCGCCGGCACTGACCGCGCTAGGATTCAACAGAAACTCAGTAAGGGCTGCCGTTGTGGTCTTCGAGCCCAAGGCACCCAGCATGAGTGACTCTTGTTCGTGACAGGCCGCACACCCCAGGGCCCAGTAGTGCTGGCGACCCTTGGCAATATCGTGCGGGCCGCCCCGTGATTCAAGGGCCGGGAACGATGCCCCGTCAAGCGAGGACAAGTAGGCAACCACGTCCACCCGCTCGGCTTCGGACAGGATGACGGGCATCGTCGGATGCGGCCGGAACCGACTTGGATCGGTGAGCCAGACATTCAGCCACGACGAGGTCGAACGCGCACCGATGGTGGACAGGTCGGGGCCCGAGCGGGGCCTGCCGCTTGCTGCCGCGCCGGCGTGACAATTGGCGCAACCCAGAGAGAGGACCAATTGCCTGCCCGCCTCGACGGAACTTTGAAACCCTAATCGCGGGTCCGCAGCATCATGATAGAGACGACTCGCCGGAAGCGGTTCCAAACCAAAATACTCCGACTCCCACACCCACTGCACACGGGCCGCGCCGGGGCCACGAGCGTACGCAAGTTCAAGGGCGTGGAGGCCGGCATCCAAATCGATCCACCGCTCGAGGACCGCCTTGCCATTGATGCGGCAGGACGAAGCATTGCCCTCCACCGAGAATCGGTACCGGCCGGACAGAAGGATTTCAATGAAGCCACGCCACTGAACGGAAAAGCTGGTCGCAATCTGGGGATGGATCGACTCGCCGTCGATTAGCGCAAAATGAGGCGTGTCGACGATTACGGTGACTTCTCGCACGCCGTCCGAATAGGCTGCTACAAGCCCCACGGAGCGGGCCTGTCCATGCGTCTGTTGTGGTAGCCACAAAGTGGCGAACAGGACGCCTAGCATCTGAGTTTGAGGTCTGATTAGCATTAGGCACATCAAGGATTGTTCACGAAGTAGCTCCTTTCGGCGAGTTATATCATTCTCTTGCAGGATCTTCAATAATCCGCTACTCTGGCGCGTCGATAAAGGTCGCATCCAGTTCGGACTCTGCGGGTCCGGGATGCTCAGCTTTACCGCCAGAGGAATCGAGGAATAGGGAAGTGCTCAAGGGATCAGATTGCCCACGGACAAGATGCTTAGGACGTGCACAACAATAAGTTACCGAACTATCCGCTCAGATTTAGGTTGGATTTGGTCGTGATCGATTGAGCGAAACCGGACGCGTAGTGGGCCTACGTTGAGGATTTCGCGATTTAGGAACGGCCGAAGACGACCTGAAGATGAGATGGAGAAGCGGCAAGTTATTGTTGTGCGGGTCCTAAGGGGTCGGCAAGTCCAAAGCGTATCGACATGGGCTCCTTTCTACTGAACGCCTTCGGGGTTCCTGCTGGGAATCCCCCACATCAGGCTCAAGGCCGTGAGGAGGTCGGATCTCCCGGTGCCGCGCGCCTGAAACAAGCAGGAACCAACGTTCCCAATGGATCCCAACGATCACTCCAGGTGTGACCGCCAAAGTCGTTCGACATAGTCCCTGGCACCTCGCTCGATCTCTTCAGCGTCGGCGACCGTCTCACGTAACTCCGCCAGCCGGTCCCACTGGGGTGGACCATCGATGCCAACGCCTGCATGCCAGTAGTGCCGGCAGCTCTTGATGCTCACCAAGGCGGGCAGCTTGGATAACAAATGCTGGACCGTGGAGAAGATTTCCTCGGGGTCATCCTGTATGGCCGCCCCCGGTAATCCCATCGCCCGTACGACCTTCAAGATGTCCCAGGAACGACGCACCTCCTTGCGGGTCAGTATCGATAGGTCGTTGTCTTCACAGAGGAAGAGGACGGGCAATCGATGCGTGGCGGCAAAACCAAAGGCCGTCAATGCGTAATCCTCCTCCGCTGCCGCGTCACCGAAGTAGACGACGGTGGGACGATGCGTGGCCAGGGCGTATCCGGTGGCCAGGGGAATGTGTTCCCCGATGAAGCCGTGGTAGGGAAAGGTGGGTATGCCCGCGTCGTGGATAGAGGGGCATCCCCCCCGCCCTCCACAGGAGCCGGTTGATAGGCCCAGGAGTTCGTCCCGCAACATGGCGGGATCGCCACCGTGGGAGAGATAGATGGCATGGCAGCGGTGCTGATTGAAAACGGGGAATCCCCCCGTAAGTTCGGACACGGTCGCCGGTGTCGATTCTTGGCCGATGGCAAGATAGGTCGTGCCGGGCATCAGCTTTCTTTCGAAGGCCTCGACGACCTTATGCTCAAAGTAACGCGTCAGGCACATTTTCTGGAACACTGCCCGCCGATCGAAGGCAAGAGGTTGCACGCCCTTCGGGTCTTTGCTGCCCGCAATGAGTGTTCTGGTCATGATAGGGGTTTGCATCTCACAGTCGCGATGCTGAACAACGTTTTCGTCAAATCCGCGCATGCACGTGTTCAAATACTGGGCGCACAGGACGGTCCCCAGCCGGTTTCAATAGCCAGGAGGTAACAACGCAACTTTTGTGCCAAACCATATCAACGGCGGAAGACCCTAATGATCAAAGTAGAGCAATTGCATCTAGCGTGCCAACAGGAGGGCCAGGGTCAGGTAGATGGTCACACTGATGGAGTCGTTGGCCGTGGTGACAATCGGGCCGGAACTGATGGCCGGATCAATGCCGATACTGCGAAAGAGAAAGGGTAGCACCAGACCGAGCGTGGTGGAGACCATGATCGCGGAGAACATGGCCAAGCCCAAGGGGAAGACCAGCGTGAAAAGTGGTGTCGAGCCTGCCGAGGCGCCAAAGTGGTAGAACGCGGCGCAAACCATGGCGCCCAATATGCCACAACTCGTCGCCACCAGTGCGGCGATGCGTACCTCCCGCATGAAGACCTGCCCGAAGCGCAGGGCCGCCAAGTGGCCTGTGGCCAGGCCCGACATGACGATGGCTGAGGTCTGCAGGCCCGTGTTGCCACTGATCGCCGCCACCATGGGACAAAAAAGAACGGCGGACGCGAAGGTGGCGCCAAGCTGGGTCTGAAACACCTTCATTACCACGGCAGTGACAAGTGTGCCGAGCAGGCAGGGCAAGATCCAGGTCATGCGAATGCGAGCGGCATGAAAGGCTGAAAAGCTGTCCAATTCGTCTGCGTCGGTACCGGCCATCGTATAGAGGTCTTCCTGGGCCTCCTCTTCGGCGACTTCAATGACGCGGTCCGCCGTAATCCGGCCGACCAACCGGTTCCGAGGGTCTAGGACCGGCACAACGATCAAGTCGTTTTTGCTGAAGATATTGCGTACTTCTTCTTGGTCGGTGTCGGCATGTACGGTGATCGTGTCCCGATCGACCAGCGTGTCGAGAGGCGAGTCGGCGGGCCGGGTGAGCAGTGACCTCAGCCGAACATCGCCAACGAAGGTTTCGTCTTCCTCCACGACGAAGACCGTGGAGAAGTCCTCGTCGATCTCGGCGGCACGGATCTGCTCGACGGCTTCGGCCACCGTTCCGTGGACAGGCACGGCAATAACGACCGGATCCATGATGCCGCCGGCCGAATCCCCGGAGTAGCGCATAAGTTCCAGTATTTCGGCCGACTCTTCCGTATCAAGACTGTTGAGCACCTGTTGGGCGGCTTGCTCGGGGAGTTCGGCGAGCAGATCCGCGGCATCGTCGGGATCCAACTCCGAGAAGATGGTCTTGAGTTCGGTGTCCTCCAGGAGATCGAAGACTTCGTCCCGCGTCGCCTCGTTGACCTTCTCCAAAACTTCGGCGGCCATGGGTCGGTCGAGGGCGCGAAAGAGGGTGCGGCGCTCCGGGTTGCTCACCAGCTCGACGATCTCGGCGATATCGCTGCTGCGCTGGTCCCGCAGGAGGTCGGGCAGACCTGGGGCCGACGGTTCCTCCAACAGCAACTCGATCTGCTGCAGCAGAATCTGCTGTCTTAGCTGTTTTTTGTCTTCCGCCATGCCTGTCCTACCCAGAGTCGAAGTCACTGCCGGTGAATCCGGTGACCGAGGGTCGCATCATACTTTAAGACAGGATAGGGGGCAACAGGGAGGGGGCTCAGTGATCAGTGATCAGTGATCAGTGATCAGTCACGACGCTTTCAACTCCTAGAGCGCAACGATCGCCGCTAATTTCCTTGATGGGTATTGGACCTTGGTCTGATAATTCAGCACGGGGCGGGGTACTGGCCACTGGCCACTGGTTTTCATCCAACCTGAAAAGAGCACTGGAAGAGTTATTCGAGGCAAAATCGATATTTGATGAGTTAGATGATCCGGAAGGGCGCGCAAAAGCTGTGATTAGTATCGGAAATGTCTACCGAAGTATCGGTGATTATGATCAGGCCTATTTAAACTCCCATCAGGCGTTAGAATTTTTTAAGACGGCAGGTAACAGACTTTGGGAATGCCTTGCTTTGGTCGGGCTGGGCATGACCTGCGAGCTAATCGGAGATTACCAGAGTTCTCTGCAACATTATAACAAGCTGATCGAGATAGCAACAACGCCCAAGACAAAATGGATACCCGGCCGGGCGTTTGATGGTATCGGTAACGTCTATCTTCATATGGGAAATTATGAACAGGCACTGACGTATTATCTGAAGAGTCTGGAAGTCTTTAAGGACGCCGGGGAACGGGCCGGAATTGCCAGAGCCTTGAATGACCTTGGCATCGTCCACCAGAGTCTCGGCGATCATCAACATGCTGTTGAATTTTATCTCAACAGTCTTCAGATTCGGGAAGAGATTGGGCAAAAAGAAGCACAATGCACCTGTCTGGTGAACCTGGGGAAATTGTACATTCAAGAAAAGAACGCCCCCAAAGCATTTGAATATCTGAAACGGGCTCTGAATATTGCCATAGAGGTTAAAGCAAATCCAAGAATTTATCAGGCCCATTTTCAACTGTGTGATGCCTATGAACTCAATGGTGATCTGAGCAATGCGCTGAAACATTTCCGGGCGTATCATCAGGCCCAGGAAGAGGTTTTTAAGGAAGAAAGTGATACAAAGATCAAAAATCTAAAAACCCGCTTTGAAGTTGAGAAAGCCGAGAAAGATGCTGAAATCACCCGCTTGAAGAATGTGGAACTGAAAGAGAAGAATCTACACTTAGAGCAACTTCTCCAGGATTTGCGGGCAGCTCAGGTACATC
>JADFHU010000434.1 GCA_022567055.1 Planctomycetota bacterium | reverse complement strand
CTAGGCGATCCGACCAGTTCCATCATTCGGCTTTCTGATCAAGCCCTTCAGGAAACAGGGAAACGAAGTGGCATTAAACCGTCGCTGGCTATTGGGGCGATGGTTTTGATTGGTTTGGTCGTGGGAGTTCTATCCTGGTCGCTGAAACCCGACCGGTCCGATCCGCCCCCCATCCGCCGCATCAGCATGGACCTCGGCGTGGAAGGTAATCTGCATCTTGTGAGGGGCACCGCCGCCCGGCTCTCCCCCGATGGGTCCACTCTGGCCTACATTTTCTTCCCTGAAGGGGGCGTGGGTCGTCATAAGCTGTATCTCAGGCGTTTGGATCAACTGGAGCCCACCGAACTGACTGCCGCGGAGGGCGCGAATCCGTTCTGCTTCTCCCCTGACGGGCAGTGGATCGCCTTCTATCATTACGGCACGAGAACGATAAAGAAAGTGTCGATCACCGGCGGTGCCGCCATCACCCTCTGTAAAGATGTCCTTAATCTAGGTATTGACTGGTCAGACGACGGCTGGATCATCTTTGCACCATCGCTAACGAGCGGGCTCGCCCGTGTCTCCTCTTCCGGAGGGTCCCCGGAACCGGTGACCACGCTGTCGGAAGAAGAACGGACTCATGGCTGGCCTCAGGTTCTTCCCGGCGGCCAGGCTGTCCTGTATACCGCACGGGGGCTAAGTGGCGGCTACGATGATGCGAACATCATGGTCCAACGGTTTGCGGAAGGAGGTCCGGAGATCGTCTGGCAGGGCGGCTATCATGCCCGCTACCTGTCCAGTGGACATCTGGTTTACATCCATCAGGGAACACTCTTTGCCGCCGCCTTTGATCTCGAATCGCTGACACTCAAGGGGCAGCCGTCGCCCATGCTCGAAGAGGTTGCTACCAATGAGAACGGTGGGGCTCATTTTGACGTTTCGGCTGATGGCACCCTGGTCTATGTAAGGGGCAGTGTCAGTGAAAGGCTATTCGAGCTGGAATGGGTGGACCGAAAGGGAGGCCGCGAGTTGCTCATGCCTGCGGACGACTACCGATCATTCAAACTATCTCCCGACGGCCGTTTCCTGGCCTACAGTCTGGACGATGGAGAACAAGCGGACATCTGGATCTACGATATAGAGCGGGGTGTCCCCACCAAGTTGACTTTCGATCCGTCCGATGACAACTACCCCATATGGAGCCCGAGTGGCGAGAGCATCGTCTTTCGTTCCAACCGCGACGGAAATCAAAGGCTGTACTGGAAACGCACCGACGGCAGTGGCGAGGCCCAGCGATTAACGGACAGTGAAAACGTCCAAACCCCGTGGTCCTGGCACCCGGAGGGCCGCCATCTCGCCATCCTTGAAGTTACACCTGAAGGCTTGTGGGACGTTCGCATTCTCGAATTGGCAGGGGACGATCGCACGGGTTGGACGGCCATGGAAACGACGGACTTCCAGGCGACTCGGTTTTTAGAGGTGTCGGCCAGCTTCTCCCCCGACGGCCTCTGGCTGGCCTACGCATCAGACGAGTCCGAACAATATCAAGTCTTCGTCCGTTCATTTCCTGGGGGAGGCGGAAAAAAGCAGATCTCGATAGAAGGCCTAGGCTCAGGCTGGCCTACCTGGTCGCCAACTAATCAGGAGTTGCTCTTTTACACCGCGGAAACACCCGGTTCAAGGGAAATGCAGATCTTCACGGTAAAGTACCGCATAGACGAAGGGGTATTCATTCCTGATCGACCCGTCCGGTGGGAAGGCGGAACCGCCTTCGAGGTGATTTACAGGACGACCTACGACCTCCATCCTGACGGAGAAAGACTCCTGGTGAGAAAACTCGTTGAAGAAGAAGATACGGAGCAGACCTGAATGGCACTTCCATAAGGCGTAACTCATGGCCCAATAAGAGTATAGAATAACAGGCCTCCAAGCCGACAAGGTTGTTGTAACGACAATCGAGTCAGCAAGGAGGTCTGTAATGGACAAGTATACTCAAGGACGAGTAGACAGCCAAGTCCGACGTGCGTGCCAGTGTCGGCGACAAATACTGGAAGATCAAGACCTGTGCTTCACAGAGCTGCTGCCTAAAGAACAGATCGAAGCAGCTATTGACCGACATAAAGTCCGCTATCGCGAGCGCCTCTACACACCACTGGTCACGATCTGGACATTCCTGTATCAAGTATTGGCACCAGACCAGTCCTGTCGAGCCGCCGTGGCACGTTTGCTGGCTTTCTTGTGCGTCGGTGGCAATGGTTCGGGCAGCGCCAAGACAGACCCGTATTGCAAGGCACGCGGGCGTCTGCCTGAGGAACTCCTGGCAGACCTGGCCCGTAGCAGTGGAGGGGACCTACAACGTGAGGTGCCATCTACGAAACTGCTCGGCGGAAGGACCATCAAAATTGCCGACGGCACCACTGTGAGCATGGCGGACACACCGGCGAACCAGAAGACCTATCCCCAGCAATCAGCACAGAAGGAAGGCTTGGGTTTTCCCATCATGCGCATGGTGGGCCTGATCAGTCTGTCGTGTGGCGCAGTACTGGATGTAGCCATGGCGCCCTACAGCGGTAAAAAGACGGGCGAGACAACGCTCATTCGACAGTTGCTGAACCACCTGAAGTCTGGGGAGATCCTGCTGGCCGATGCTATTTTCTCCAACTACTGGACCATCGCTCTGGTGCTCAGGCGTGGCGTGGACTTTGTCGGTCATCACGATGGCAGACGGCTGTTAGACTTTCGCAAGGGCCAGCGGCTGGGCCGTTGCGATCATATCGTATCCTGGCAGAAGCCGGCAAAGCAATGGTGGATGAGCAAGAAACTTTACCGCAGTCTACCGGAGACATTGCGTATACGCGAACTCAAGGTGGAAATAACCCAGAAGGGTTTTCGATCCCGACATCTGCTGTTGGTCACGACCCTGCTGGATGCAGAGCGCTATAGCAAACAGGAGCTGGCGATGGTATACCGTGCTCGCTGGCATGCGGAGTTGGACTTGCGATCGATCAAGCAAGTAATGCAGATGGATGTGCTACGATGCAAGAGCCCCGCGATGGTTCGTAAGGAGGTTTGGATGCACTTGCTGGCCTACAATCTGATCCGTAAACTGATGGCCCAAGCTGCGGCGCGGGCAGAGGTCTGTCCTCGTGACATCAGTTTCAAAGGGACACTTCAAACCCTGCTCGCCTTTGCCGCGGCAGGATGGTCATGTCCCGAACGACGAAACGAATTGTATTGCGCTGTCTTAGAGGCTGTAGCCACCCACCGTGTCAACGACCGACCGGATCGTGTCGAGCCCCGTGCGGTCAAGAGACGACCTAAGAAACAGGTCTATCTAAACGAACCGCGATCGGTCGCCAAAGAGCGTTTGCTCAACAGGACTTAGAGCTTATGGAAGTGCCATTCGACCAAGACCCTAAATTCTTGTGTGACAGCAAAAACTGCTCAGCCATCGGGGATGCAATTATTGCTGTCGACGGGAAACAGACGGACTGCTTTGCTGCGAATAATGACAAAGAGTGGCAATTCTTAGCAAAAACCTTATCGAAAAAGCTCATCAACCCCGTGCAAAAAAAAACGTAGGCAGCAATCGCTCGTGTCGTGACCGGGGACAGCTGAGGATGATCCTTCCTACGCTTTGTTGAACTTAAGTTCCAGTACCCCTCCGGCAATCTCTCCTGCCCTCCGCGCCGCAGGGGGTTTTTCGTTTGATGTCATCCGGCCGGCTCGGATATCCTGTAAGGCCGACATGAATACTTGAGTGTCATCGAGTTAGAGAATTCCCCAGGGAGATTCTACCATGCGTGCAATTCTGCTTGTTCTGCTTTTCGTTGTTCCGTCATTCGCTCATGAAATCCGGTCCAAACATCTACCGTTCGGGCTACCAACGGGAACTGACGCAACAAACGACTTGGTTTTTCGTTCGTGCTACGTGCTCTCATCCAACGACACAACCAAGTTTGCCGACTGGGTGGCTTATCGACTGTCGCTCACCGAACTGGGCGGCGAGGTCGCACTGGATCGCAACTTCAAGCCGGACCCGTCGGAAGAAGGAGATGTTTTGTGACAGAAAAGAAAAAGACTTGCTTTATTATTATGCCCATTTCTACGCCTGCCCCCTTGGTGGAACAATACAGTTACGGCGTTGATCACTTCCAGCACGTACTGGATTGCCTCCTTACGCCGAGCGTGGAGGCCGCCGGTTACGAAGCAATTCCACCCAAAGCAGAAGGCGCAGACGTCATACACGCTGCGCTCATCAAGAATCTTGAGGATCCAGATCTCGTCCTATCTGACATGTCCTGTCTTAATCCAAATGTCTTCTTCGAGTTTGGAATTCGTACATCTCTCAACAAGCCCGTGTGCGTTGTGAAAGACGACATAACGAAAACAGTCCCGTTTGACACGGCGATTCTCCACTACCACGAGTACAAAGGATCCCTCAATCTTTGGGACTCGCCGCAGGAACGCCAGAAGCTTGAGAAGCATCTCAGAACAGTTGAAGAGCGGAGCCAAGGCCAGAACACGCTATGGAAACATTTTGGCTTGCGCACCGCGGCACAACCAGTTCCAGGGGAGACCGGAACAGACGCCAAGATCGACTACCTAACATTGCAGGTGGAATCACTGCGCAAGGAGGTGGGCGACAATCGTCCCCGATCCCAAGCCGACGCGATTGATGCGTTCCCCTGGGGTTCTGGAAATCCAAGTGCCGCACTTACGGCCATCACAGGCCTGGCAACGGGTAGGTATGACATTAATTATACTTTAGTGAGAGGAGAGCACCTAGGTGAGTTTTATGGAAAACCCACGCCTATGCTGGGAAAGAAAAACAGAGAATTGGTCGCTCGGAAGATTGAGTCAAACTTCCATTGCGCAGCCGAAGCGATAGATAATGGGATTCAGACAAGGACGTATCAACTAAGGCCAGATGGTTAACCCTTAAGTTAGAAAATGGCAGATATCGGTCAGTTTCTCGCGTCTAAGGCTATCTATCTTGGGAGTTATCGAGAAACCGGAGAATATTATGTTCTTCGATGGAATTCCCCTACTGACCAGTAGGATACTGTAGTTCTTCGCCAAGTCTGTCGGTACGCTGCGCATCGGATGTTATTGAGTTTTCCTGATAATACACATATTCCGGTGTTATCGAGATAGGGAATACTATATTCTCCGACAATTTTGTTGTCAAGTACTAGGGTTTGAATTAGCGTATCCGGTGTTATCAGGAAACTCGATATAAACTTGTTGGACTAAAACCGCCGTGTATTCAAAGGCGTGGGAAAGGAAAAACGGTCAGCTATTCACCATAGCAGATTCGAAGGCCCAACAAGCCGCATGAGACAGACGATTTTGCCGCCCCAGGTGTTTTGGGGTGCGTACGTCTATACTGGTGAAATCGCTGCTCAGCTTAATCGTTAGCCACCGAAACAGAGAAACGTTTTGTTCCAGCCTGCTGCTGGATTGAGTAAAGAAACCACAGAG
>JADFHU010000433.1 GCA_022567055.1 Planctomycetota bacterium | reverse complement strand
AGAGGTCGTGAATATCAGTGCGAATCCAAAGTATGGCTCTGAGAAGAAGGGGGCGCCCACCAACTATTTCCTGGTCGCGGCGCCCGACCGTGTGCGGGTCAACTGCGATTTGGAACATGTGACCGTGGTGCTCTGCTGCGATCCCAAGATATTCCTACACGAGAACCCCTTGCACGGGATGCAGGACGGCGGCGCTTTCGTGTGGGAATCCGACGAAACCTCCGGCGAAAAGGCGTGGGAACGAATTCCGAGACGATTCCGCCAGTTCATCATCGACAAGAAGATTCGTCTCTTTACCCTACATGGCTTCGATATCGCCAAGCGGGCGACACACCGTGAAGACCTGCAGACACGCATGCAGGGAAACGCCTTCTTGGGGGCGTTTTTCGGTGTCTCTCCCTTCCTCAAGGACTACCGTATTCCGGATGAAGAGTTCCTGGAGACGGTACGTCAACAGTATGTCAAAAAGTTCGGTCGCCTCGGCGATGCAGTGGTTGAGTCCAACATGACCGTGATGAGAGAGGGTTTTAACAGTGTCGTCGAAGTCCAGCATGGCCCGATAGATGCTCCGGACAGATCGGCCTTTACGGGGACGACCCTCAAACCCTTCACACTGCAGCCGGCCGCCGCGACTGCTCAGGGATGTACCAAGAAGGCACCGCTCTTCACCGAGACGACCTTCAATAAGGAATTCAAGGCGGGACTGGGCTACCATCAGCCCTCCACGCCCCTGGCGGCGGTGGGTGTCATGGCCGCCGGCTCGGGGGCCAATGCCAGCAAGTATGTGGCCCGACGTGAAATTCCAATCTTTATCGAAGAAAACTGTACGCAGTGCATGGACTGCATCACCGTCTGTCCCGACACGGCGCTTCCCAATACGGCCCAGGATATTGGGACCATTATCTCGACTGCCGCCAAGAACTATGTGTCGGACCCCGAGGCCCGCAAGGTCATCCTGGACTTGGTGCCCGAGATCGAGGCAGCCGTACGGGCGGAGATGTTGGTGCAGGTCAATGACAAGGCGATCGAGAACAAGACCCGTTTCAAAGACATCATCCTCAATGAGATCGGTCGTCTCAACGGCAAAGTGGGGGAAAAGACGCTCACGGAGATCGATGCCATACTCGATGTCTTGCCCATGTCTTACGTCAAGACGAAGGCCATCTTCGGCAACAAGGAGAAGAAAGAGCCCGGTGCGGGTGGCGTTTTCTCGATCTTTGTCAAGGACCTGTGCAAAGGCTGCGCCGCCTGCGTCGATGCCTGCGGAAGTCACGAAGCGTTGAAGATGGTTGAGGAAACGGAAGAGTTGCATGCCCAGAACGAGACCGCGGACCACTTCCTGAACCTGCTCCAAGACACGCCCCAGAAGTATCTCGGTCTCTTTGACGCCGACAATATGGAAGAGACCAAGGCGGCTGCCCTGAAGTTTCATTTAATGATGCAGAGCAAATACAACGCCCTCGTCTCCGGCGACGGCGCCTGTGCCGGCTGTGGTGAAAAATCAGTCTTGCGTGCCATTGCCACCCTGACGGAGGCGGTGATGCGGCCGATCTTCCACAGGAAGGCGGATCGCCTCTATCAGAAGGCCGACACCTTGGGAGAGAGCGGCCTGCGCCACTTGGAGGCCCTCAAGAATCGCGACGAGGCGGCCTACCACGCCTTCTGCAAGACCGTCCTCCACATCCTCATGGGCTACGGCCGGGAGGATTCGGCCCAGACCGACGCGCACATCAAGGAGAACTTTAAGGGGACCGATCAGGACATTATCGATGGCATTAGCATGGTGATGCGGCAGGACGCCGACAACCACTGCAAGACGCAAATGCTGGAGGGCATGACGCCCAACGGCATGGCGGCGATGGCCATGGCGGCCCACACCGGCTGTAACACGGTATACGGCTCGACCCCCCCCAACAATCCGCATCCCTACCCCTGGATGAATTCCCTATTTCAGGATGGAGCTACCATTGGCTGGCTCATCGGAGAGAGTTTTATCCAGGATCAGTCCAATTGCTCGGTCATCCCCGAAAGATTGGCCGACACGCTGCTGGACGCATTCGTCGATGGATTCACTGAGGATGACTGGTTCCGGTACACGCATTTCACGGATGCGGCCATGACCGATCAGGAAATCCTGGAGCTACCCAAAGTGTGGGTCATCGGTGGTGACGGCGCGATGGGAGACATCGGCTTTCAGAATGTCTCCAAGGTGATTCTACAGAACCGGCCGAATGTCAAGATGTTGATGCTGGACACGCAGGTCTACTCCAACACCGGCGGGCAGAATTCCGACTCGTCTCCCATGACCGGCGGGTTTGACATGAATCAGGCCGGCGCCGCGACCGAGGGCAAGCGCACTGAAATGAAATGCGTCGCCGAGTCCTTCGTAAGTGGTCACGGCTCGCCCTACGTGGCTCAGGTCTCCATGGCCAACACGGGCGCGCTGTATAAAGCGATGATCGATGGCATCTACTACCGCGGCACCGCGTTTTACCAGGTCTATACCACCTGCCAACCGGAACACGGCGTGCCCGACTGGGCCTCGTCACAACAGGCCTTGCTGGTTCGCGATAGCCGAGGAATGCCGGAGTTTGTGTTCAACCCCACGCTGGGCGAGACCTATGCGGAAACCTTTAGTATCAAGGGCAATCCGCAGCCCACAAAAGACTGGTACCTACGCACGGCACCGGTGACACGAGTCAAATACCAGTACACCCCGGCTCACTGGGCCTTTACCGAGGCCCGCTTCCGCCTGCACCACAAGATCGTCGAAGAGGATGAGATTCAGGACAAGATTCTGCTGGAAGACCTCTTGCAGTTGATCACGCAGGATGACGTTGTCCACGTCAGACACCTGGACCCGACTCATCGGGCCTACATCCCGACCTTTGGCGTCTATACATTGGATCACCAAGCCGACGGCAAGAGCCAATATCACATCCTTTCCCGTCAAATGGTCTTGTTCTGTGTCGAGCGCAGAAAGGCCTGGCGTACCCTACAGAGCCGAGCCGGCATCGAGAACAAGGACTACCAGGCCCAGAAAGAACTCATCGCCCAGATCGAGAGCGGCGATCTCACCCGAAAGGCCTTCCTCAACCGCAGCAAGGTCGAAGCGCTGAACAAACAGACAAAGCTGGCAGAAACCGGGTAGTCTCTTAATAGACGGCCAGGGGCGTCTGCGGATGAGCCACCTGGAGTCAGGCAGCTGCGCGACCAGGGCAAGATCGAAAACGTGATCTTCGCCAAAATCACCATCGAGACCCGCCCGCGTGGACCCCGTTGGTGGGGCAAGGGTGAATCCATCTATGTCACTGCCATTCCTCTCACCGACAAGACAGAGCTGGGCACGATTCGTAACGTCACCTTCTCCAATATTCTCTGCCGTGGCGAGAGCGGTGTCTTCATCCACGGATGGCAGGGTGGCCATGTGGAAGACGTGACCTTTGAGAACGTACAAATCCAGATCGACAAGTGGACCGAGTGGCCCGGAGGCTTCTATGACACGGGGCCAGGTATTGGCGCCGGGGTCTATGCGTCACTTATCGCCGGCATCCACTGTCGGCATGCCCGTGACCTGGCGTTTCGTCACTGCCGGGTGGTTTGGGGGAAGAACCGTCAATCCTAATTTTGGTGAGGCGATGTCTACAGAGGGCGTTGAGGGAATAGAATGCACGGATCTTGGCGTCGAGTCGTATTGATACGGTTCTCTGATGAGTGAGCCTCTGCTGGCGCGGAACCATTCGGTGAGGTGGGAATTGGAAATTGAGAATTGAAGATGCGCCTACAGTTTTAAGCTCTCAATTCTCAACAAAGAATTCCTTTTGGTATGGATTCTCCCAAATGAATTCACTGCGGGGGTCGATCTCGCAGGCTGTGACTTTTCGTAATACAGAGGACAGACGCGCTTGAAGGCTCTGCTCTAATGCTGCAGTCGATGGGAGGGCGCAGTCGTCTCGTCTCGCGTATTCAGCTGTGGGCCGGCTTTAGGTACTCGATCGCCTCTCTGGCGCTATAGTGTGTGTTTTCACTCTTGACCAGGTGCTCGACAAATGAAAAATCATCACCCGCGGTAATGAGCGGCAGTTCCGTCTCATCCCCCCGCGATTGTCCTAAGCCAATGGTCGCCACCAGCCCATTGCAGAGGCACTGCCTTCCGGTGGTGGAATCCTCACGGCCACCCTTGGCAACATAGTCTTTCACCGGCTCGCTGGGGCAGCGGTAGCCTACCTTCGAGTTGTCCTTGCAGTAGAGTTCACGCAGGTAGCCCAGATCGCAGATGCGCTCGCGCCTACCGGGTTCGCTCTGGCTCGTCCGGCTGTTCTTGAGGCTGACGATTTTGAAGGGATAGCCCGTGGGTGATGCCTTGAAATCCGTGGTGACGGTCAGAGTACCGTTGATACACTCCTTAAGGACTGCCTCTTTCATCGCCGGGACGATCCCCGATTCGTCGCAAAATGCAAATACAGTCCCCACCTGAATGCCATTGGCGCCCAATGCCAAGGCCTCCTTGAGCTTTCCAGGCGAGGCGAACCCTCCGGCCAGCCAGAAGGGCCTGCCCAGGCTCTTGATCTTGGCGATGTCGGGAATGTCCCGGTCACTATACCCGGTCGTTGTCGCGCCACTCCCCTGGCCGACCCTCCTCGGGGGCGCATTGTGCCCGCCGGCGGTGTGACCTTCTACGACGAAGCCGTCGACCCGGCCCGTTGCCCTACGAATCATGGTCTTGGCGATCACATCCGAGGAAACGATGGCCAGGAACTGGGGGCGGGACAGCTCGGGCCGCACGCCTGAACTGTACTCCCGGGGGTCCAGCCGATGGACAAACGCCTGGTCAGCAGTATTATCCTCCACCTGGATCTTCAATTCGACCGGATCCCAAGTCGCAAGCCGGTCCAATGTGCCGGGAATTGCCAAGGGAATACCCGCCCCCATGAGGACTATATCTACGCCAGCAAGCATGGCCCCGAACATTGACGGCAGGGTGGGAAGTTGGATCTTCTCCAAGTAGTTGATTCCGACGATCCCCCTGTGGCCCTCTTTCGCCAGAAAGACTTCCACGAAATTGCCGACGATCATCTGTTCGATCCGGGCCCGCTTCATGCCCAAGCTGAGCAGTGTCATGAGTTTGAAAGGCTCGTGGGGTGCCTTGCCGCCGGGGATGAAGAAGTTATCCAGAAACCGTTTCGCCATTTTCGGCCAGGGAAAATGGCTCAATGCCCGCCGAATCGAGCCATCGGTATCTCCTAGCTGAAGGCGTCGCGCGACGACAGCGTCGATCGCGGTGCCTGAAACGACTCCGATTTCCCCCAGTCGCGAGACGACATTTGCCAGCCGCCAGTTTGAAACCCCTACCCCCATGCCCCCCTGAATGATCTGAGGTAGTTTTTGTGAGGGTATTAGATTTTGTTTGTTCATGTTCCACCCGGTATTGATTTTGTGTCATCTGCCCGTCGGAGCGGCCCA
>JADFHU010000432.1 GCA_022567055.1 Planctomycetota bacterium | reverse complement strand
GTGCTGTCGGAGGTGGTCAGGCTCCCCGATGGGGCGAGAGGGTGGGTGTCGAGGGTAACTTTGTGAGGACGAACCCTATGGTGAAACCGAAGGCGCTGCTAGGCTTTGTCGGAAAACTTGCTCGTTGGCCCGAGAGCGAGCAATTATTTCGCCTGGCAAAGACGGCGAAGCAGGCGATGTTGGTTCTATCGTCGATGCAGCCGAATGCAGCCAGGCGAAAAAAGGGCCGCTCGAAGCCAGATCGAGTTTTCCGACACAGCCTGAATTCTCCCTTCATTCTTGTTCTTGTTCTTTTTCTCTTTCCCTTCCCTTCCCTCGAGGCTCAGGATCTGGTCCGGATCAGTGAATTCGTGGCCGTCAACGATACCGGTCTCGACGACGAGGACCGCGACGAAGCGGATTGGATTGAAATCCACAACGGCGGCACCACCCCGGTCGACATGACGGGCTGGTACCTGACGGACCGAGTCGATGATCTGACCAAGTGGCGGTTTCCCGGCGTCCTCATCGCACCCCACGGCTATCTGGTGGTGTTCGCCTCCGGCAAAGACAGGAACGATCCTGCCGGCCCACTGCACACCAACTTTAAGCTGAGCGGTGACGGAGAGTACCTGGGACTCGTCCGACCCGATGCGGCCACCATCGCATCGGAGTTCTTCCCCGCCTACCCCATCCAGGCGCCCGACGTATCCTATGGCCTGGAAGCCGCCACCGCAGAAGAGACACTCGTTCGCCAGGACGGGGTGGCCCGAGCGCTGCTGCCAGTAGACGACGCGCTGGAACCACGACGCCAATCGGGCGATCCGCGGCCCTGGACGCAGTTGGACCTCGACGATTCCGACTGGCAGGTAGGCACCATCGGCATTGGGTATGCCTACGCAGGCCTCATCGGGCTGGATGTCTCGCCCATGCGCAATACCAATGAGACGATATACTGTCGAGTACCCTTCACCGTCGTCGATCCGCCCCGGGTGAAGTCACTGACCCTCCGCATGCGCTACGATGACGGGATGATCGCCTACATCAATGGCCAGGAGGTCGCCCGAGACAACGCCCCGGCGCCGGGAACCGAGACCTGGAACTCCGGAGCGATCGCCAATCGGTCCAACAGAAAGGCCGTCAAGGCGGTCGATTTCCCGCTCTTTCCCCTCGACTTCCTCCGTCCCGGTCTGAACATACTGGCCATCCAAGGGCTCAACCACGGCTTGAGCAGTTCAGATCTCCTGATACTGCCTGAACTGGTGGCCACCGTCACTACCGACGCGATTCCCTCCCTCGCCTATTTTCCACTGCCCACGCCCGGGCGACCCAATGGTGCCGGCGTGGCGGCGCTGGGGCCGATCATCCGCGAGCCCGATCACGCGCCGGCCATGGCGCAAGAGAACCAGGACCTGCGGGTGTGGGCCCGCATCCGGCCTAGCTCGGACGGGCTGCTCTCGGCACGGTTGCATTACCGCATCCTATTTGGGCCGGAGATCGTCGTAGCCATGGGCGATGACGGGCAGGGTGGCGACGAAATAGGTGGAGATGGGATCTACTCCGCGGGCATAGCGGCCGGCGCGTTTCGAGCCGGGCAACTGATGCGTTGGTACATCACGGCCACCGATGACGTGGGGCGGGTGACACGTCTTCCGGCCTTCCTCGATCCTGAAAACGCACCCGAATACCTGGGCACGGTCGTGGACGACCCGAGTCTGACCAACCCCCTGCCCGTGCTGCACTGGTTCGTGCGGAGCCCTGGATCGGCCAACTCCGATGCAGGAACCCGTTGCACACTGTTCTATGACGGTGAGCTGTATGACAACGTGGCGGTGAATCTGCATGGACAGTCCAGTCGCGGGTTCCCGAAGAAGAGTTACGACATCGACTTTCATCCGGGCCACAACTTCAAGTGGGCCCCGGGGCAACCCCGCGCCGACGATATCAATCTGATGACCACCTACCCGGACAAGGCCCAGATGCGCAATATTCTGTCCTATGAGACCTTCCGAGATGCCGACTGTCCCTATCACTGGGTCTTTCCCGTACGCGTCCAGCAGAACGGGACCTTTTGGGGGACGGCTCATGTCATGGAGAACGGCGACGAAGACTGGCTGATCCGCATGGGCGTGAATGTCGACGGGGCGCTCTACAAGATGTACAACCGATTCAGCAGTCCTGGCGATGCCACCAACGGCGCCGAGAAAAAGACCCGCAAGCACGAGAACAACGCCGATCTGCTGGCGCTCTTTAACGGCATCAGCCTCGCCGGTGAGTCACGCCGACGCTACCTCTACGACCACGTGGATATCCCCCAGGTGGTCAACTACCTGGCGGCTCTCATCATCACCGGTAATACCGACTGCTGTCACAAGAACTACTACCTCTACCGCGACACGGGCCGTAGCAACGAATGGCAGATGTGGCCCTGGGACGTGGATCTGAGTTTTGGCAGGCGCTGGATCAGCTCCCACACCTACTGGGATGAACGACTCATCACCAACACCCGTGTCTTCGTCGGCAGCAACAACCGCCTGCCCCAGGCGATCTTCGGGATAGCGGAGGTACGGCAAATGTATCTGCGTCGGATACGCACCTTGATGGATGACCTGTTGAAGCCGCCCGGCGTCGCGCCCGCGAACCAGCACTACGAGCCCCGCATGGATGAATTGGCGGCCCGCATTGCCCCGGATGCGGCCATGGACGCCGCCAAGTGGAACTCCCATGCCTGGGGCCAAGGATCCACATCGCCCTGCTGTCCTCAGTCTCTGTTGGAAGCCGTCGCGGAGATGAAGTACGTCTATCTGCCCGAACGGCGTCGCCAACTCTACCACGGTCTGGCCTCGGGCGCCGGGGAGATTCCCGATGCCCAACCGGACGCGGCCATCGTAGAGATCGGGGGCATCAGGACGGAACCGGCCAGCGGCGACCCGGACGAACAGTTCCTGCAACTGCACAATCCCAACGGCTATGCCGTGGACATCTCGGGGTGGGCCTTGCGGGGCAGTATCGACCTCTTCTTCCGCGGCGGCACAGTGATCCCCGCGGAGAGCCTGCTGTACGTGGCTGCCGATCGGGTGGCCTTTCGGGGACGCCCCTCCTTTCCCAACGGCGGGCAGGCCCTCTTCATAGTCGGCGACTACGAGGGCCGGTTTTCCTCTTCCTCGGGTCCCTTAGAACTCGTGAATCGCGCGGGTCAGGTCGTGGCCCTGGTGACCGACGTTCAGCAACATCGACCCCTGCTTCGCTCCGGGCGAAGGCAATAGTAAGGGACCGGAAAACCGTCACCGGCTAAATCAAAAGCCCATTCAGCCCCCGCCGAATTAGTGACTGTCCCTTACTGGGTCGTTACTGGGTCGTACGTGTTCGGCCGCACGCTTAAAGTTATCGTCTTGCCTGGTCAGAAAATCGTTGGTGGTCTCTCTCGTCTAAGCGGCAACCATATCATGCGGATCAAAGACGAATTTTGTGGCAGCGCCCTTGTCGAAATCCTTGTAGCCTTGTGACGCATCGTCCAACGAAATCATCTGTACGTTAACGGCCTTTGCGATCTGGATCTTGTCATAGAGGATCGCCTGCATCAGCTGTAGATGGTATCGCATGACTGGGCACTGACCCGTGGTAAAAACGTGCGACTTGGCCCAGCCCAGCCCGATGCGAATGCCCAGCATGCCTATCTTGGCGTTGTCGTCGACGCCGCCGGGATCACCAGTGACATAAAGGCCAGGGATGCCTATCCCGCCTCCGGCCCGGGTGATATCCATCACCGTATTCAGTACCGTAGCAGGCTGTTCTGTTGTGCAACACTTGCCGTGACCCTTGGCTTCGAACCCAACGCAATCAACAGCGGCATCCACCTCGCCTACACCGAGAATGGATTCCAATTGTGCTTCGATGGGATCCTCCTTGCGCAGGTCAATGGTTTCACAGCCGAAACTCTTTGCCTGCTGCAGACGTTCAGGGATCATATCGCCCACGATGGTGCAGGCGGCGCCAAGCAGTTGGCACGATGCGGCACAGGCCAAGCCGACGGGTCCTGCCCCGGCCACATAGACGGTGGAACCTGGCCCGACCCCGGCAGTACAGGCGCCGTGGAAGCCGGTGGGGAAGATATCGGACAGCAAGGTAAGGTCCTTGATCTTGGCCATGGCTTGATCCTTATCAGGAAACTTCAGCAGGTTAAAATCGGCATAAGGCACCATGACGTATTCCGCCTGGCCTCCAACCCAGCCGCCCATGTCTACGTAGCCATAGGCAGCACCTGGTCGGGCTGCGTTGACGCTCAAACAGATACCCGTTTTTCCTTCTTTGCAATTCCGACAGCGTCCACAGGCAATGTTGAAGGGAACCGAAACGATATCCCCCTCCTGGATGAACTCGACGTCTCTCCCTGCCTCTACGACTTGCCCAGTGATTTCGTGACCCAAGATCAATCCTTCCGGCGCCGTGGTACGACCACGGACCATGTGTTGATCGGAGCCACAAATGTTTGTTGTCACAATTTTCAAAATAACACCATGGGCGCACTGCCGCTTGCCCAAACTTAACTTAGGATAGTCAATCGACTGAACCTCAACGACCCCTGGTTTAATATAAGCAACGCCTCGATTACTTGCCATGATGACCTCCCAATGAACAGTTCAGGTAGAAAAAGTTATTTCCGTCGCTAGCGATCTCACGCCACACAGGCATGCTGGATTGAGCGCTACACGAGCACGATCAGCAAGCGTACCTATACCAAGGGGACCAACGAGTGTCAAGGCCACCGGCAGCCATTATTGAACCGCCTCAGGCCGAGGTTACGGAGAAGATTCTACGCCCATGCGAGCTGTGGCAGAAATCGGCTTGCCGGGCCCCACCCGATGTCGATCGCCTGGTCAAGGGCCTGGATTTCTGCTGCTCCGACAGGCAGGTTGGACCCCCAGAGCCGGATCATGCCCAAAATCGACCAGGAGGATCGGACCACAATCCTAAGCCGCTATTGCGGTGGTCGAAGGTTCGACGGTGCTCGGGCCACTGTCTTCTCTGTGACATGAATAATGGTCCACTTTTCTGGGGCCAATTGGGGTGGAGTGTGGTCTTGCTTGCGAGGTGCGCGGGCTGCGTTCGGCGCCCCATTCGGCGGCGGATTTACCGTCGCCGTTTTTCCAGATAATTCCCCACAACGCCGTGAAAATCCTGTTGATCCCCCCGTTTTGCTGGGCTATACTTGCCCGAATTCTGAAAGTAAGTAGTTTTCCCAATATTAATCGGCGCGTTTGACCGATGTGGTGGATACCCTAGATGGAAGGTCAGATTCAGGACAATCCGGAGACGCCCGAGGCCCCCGACGAACCGCAGCGTTCGATGATGGGGGTCATCGTGCATTCCTTCTTTATTGTGCCCTTTCTCATTGCGGTCTTCTGCAGTCTGCTCTTTACGGCGGGTATGATGCTCACCCGGGAGCAGAAGACGGCCCTCGACTACCTAGAGGACATTCGGATTTGGG
>JADFHU010000431.1 GCA_022567055.1 Planctomycetota bacterium | reverse complement strand
TTCGCGTGCATTACGCGCTGGCGCGAACCCAACGTGAGCGGGCGCGCCGCAAGCAACGCGCACACTCGGCGGAAGCCGAAACGGACGTCATCGTCCCGTGGCGACGATTAAGCCGCGTTGACGCACACTGCCATCCTGTGCAACTTTTGGGCGAGGGCCGCGCCTGGCTGACTCTAAGCGACGGGGCGACGGTCGAAGAGCATGCCCGGGACGCGTTTGGCCGATTGGGTCATTGGCTCAGGCGACAAATCGAGCCTACGGATCGGGAAGTTGCCCCGAACGCCACTCCGTTGGAACGAATTCGTGACCGGTTTGCCCCGCGCGAACAAGCCGATCGTTTCTTCGGCTGGTGGGCGCGAGAAGTCCAAACCTATGTGTTTGGGGAAGAATCGATTTCGCGTGCCGAGGACTTGGAAGAACTTACAACAATCCGCCAAAGACTTGCTCAATACTCAAACACGCTTGACCATATTGAGGAAGAGTGCGTTGCGAGACTCGAGCGAGCATGATATTCCTGTGATGCGACTTCGCAAGCAGATTCCATACATCCCCCCCGGTCTTGCCCCGCGTGACTCGGATGTATCTGGGTGAGGGAACTGGTGAGCGACATACACTTCTGAAGAGAAAGTCACCGGCAGGCGGATTCAACTCCTGAAAATGTTCTGGGTACCCAATATAATCGTCCCCCCTACTTCACCAGGGCGACCATATGTAGATACCGAATTCGTGTACTTTTCGGCAAGAACGTCACTGATCTAGGAATCCCGCCGGTGAAGTAAACAGTAATCAGTGGACTGTCTGTGCCAAAAACTGATTACTTTTCCACTGATTACTGATTACTCGCGCTGAGATACGCGGGGAAGTGACTGAAAGAAGGACGGTTCGTACCAGAGAAAGTTACTTGCGATCGACCTGCTCTCTCTCCTCTTCCTCACTTGCAAGGAATTCAATACTGACTATCATATACAGAATGAAAACGACAACGACTGTCTTGGGCCGCGTCTGCTTGTTGTGCCTCATCTGTATTCCGGGGTCTCTTTCCGCGGCGCCTCGCCCCAACGTCCTGTTCATCTGTGTCGACGACCTCAATCATTGGGTCGGCTACACCGGCCGCAATCCCCAGGCCCGCACGCCGAACATCGACCGACTCTCGGCGATGGGCGTCTCATTCTCCAACGCCCACTGCGCCGCGCCCGCCTGCGGACCCTCGCGCGCCTCCCTCTTCTCGGGGATGCGCCCGAGTACTACCGGCTGCTACCTCAACAGCGACCCGTGGATGAAGCATGTCCCCAGGGGCGTCTCGCTCAACGCCACCTTCAAAGAGTCCGGCTACTTCGTCGCCGCCATGGGCAAGACCTACCACTCCAGTGCGGGCGGTCTAGAGTCCGTCTACGCCTCGGAGTGGGACGAGTACCCGAAGGTGCCCAGGGTTCCCGGCCGTCGCCCCAAGAAATACGAGGGCTTCCACGAGCCTCTCCCCGTCGATCTAAGGGACACGGACCTCCCCGACTGGCACACCGTCGACTTCTGCATCGACAAGATGAGCCAGGACCGCGACAAACCCTTCTTCCTCGCCTGCGGCCTCATCAAGCCCCACCTCCCCTGGGCCGTTCCCCGCAAGTACTACCGCATGTTCCCCCGCGAAAACATCATACTGCCGCCCCACCGCGCGGACGACCTCGACGACATTCCGCCCGCCGGCGTACGGATGGCCAAACCCCAGAACGACCACGCCAAGTTTCTCAAGTCCGGCCGCTGGCGGGACGCCGTCCAATCCTACCTCGCCACCATCGCCTACGTCGACATGAACGTCGGCCGCCTCCTCGACGCCTACGAGAAGAGCCCGCAGCGTGACAACACCATCATCGTCCTTTGGGGCGACCACGGCTGGCACCTCGGCGAAAAACAGCACTGGCGCAAGTTTGCCCTCTGGGAGGAGGCCACCCGCGCCCCACTCATCTGGGTCGCTCCCGGCGTCACCAAAACCGGCGCGGTCTGCGATCGCCCCGTCGATTTCATGAGCGTTTACCCCACACTCTGTGACCTCGCGGGGATCGATATTCCCGGTCACGTCGAAGGCATCAGCCTGCGCCCCTTGCTCGAAGATCCGCAGGCAACATGGGACGGCGTCGCCGTCACGACCCACGGCTACCAAAATCATGCCGTCCGCGACGGACGCTGGCGTTATATCCGCTATGCCGACGGCAGCGAAGAGCTTTACGACCACGACGAAGACGCCTACGAATGGACGAATCTGTCCTCTCATCCAGAATATGCCGTAATCAAGAAGAAGCTCGCCGCCCACCTTCCGAAAGTCAACGTCGAGTCGGGCAATCATCCCAAAAAGGAGAAGCAGTAGACTGGACATCAAGGAATCTCTGAAGGAGAACGCCATGACCTACAAACGAATCCTCACGGTCTGCTTAATCTCTTGCGTTCAGTGCCTGGGCGCGAGCGACCTGGCCGGCACCGTAAGAAGCAGTGGTATCCAGGGAGGAATCGTGGTTCACCTCGGCTGCGGCGATGGCAGGGAAACGGCCTCGATGCTGCTCAACAGCAGCTATTTGGTCCATGGCCTGGACACGGATGCCGAGAACGTTGCCCAAGCCAGGGCCCATCTCCGTTCTCTGAATCTCTACGGTCCGGTGTCCGTCGCCACGTACGACGGTAAGACCCTGCCTTATGGCGACAATATCGTGAATCTGATTGTGGCCGATACCCTGGGCAGTGTGTCCACGGAAGAAGCCATGCGGGTGCTGGCCCCGCTGGGCGCCATGGTCGTCGGCGGCAAGAAAACAGTAAAGCCCTGGCCTAAGGACATTGACGACTGGCCCCAATACCTGAACAAGGCCGACAACAACGCAGTGGCTCGTGACTCGGTAGCGGGACCGCCCCGCTATCTTCAATGGGTCGACAGACCGACCTGGTCCCGTTCCCATATGGGCATTCCCACCGTGGCCAGTCTGGTCACTGGCAATGGCCGGCTGTTCGCTATCGAAGACACGGCACCGCCCGACAATCCCTTCCTACCGGCCGCCTTTCGAATCGTGGCCCGTGACGCCTTTAACGGAAAAGAGCTTTGGGCCCGCAAGATAAAACGCTGGGAATCGGTGACCATGTACATCAAATCCCAACCGGTTCAACAACAGCGACGCATGGCCGTGGTCGGCGACACGCTCTACTGCACCTTGCAGTTGGAAGGGCCCACTTCCGCCCTTGACGCCGCGACCGGCGAAGTCCTGAAGGTGTACGAGAACACCAGCCCTACCCAGGAAGTGGCCTATGACCAGGGCATTCTCTTCCTGAATGTCGGCGACCGGTTCAACACCTCGTCCTACAACATCGTGAAGCTGAAGGGGAGGCCTTTTATTGCGGGCGTTGACCCGGCGGGCCCTTTCCACGGTGCGGGTTTCAAGGAGGGGTATGCCCCGGAAATCAAGGACAAGGCGACTCCCATCAGCGCGATTCTTGCCATTGATCCCGGGACGGGCAAAGAACTGTGGGCCATCCGTGATATCGCCAACTACACCGCCGGTTCACTTGCCATCAAGGGAGACTACGCCGTCTATCAGGCTGCAGGCGGATTGTTCTGTGTGCATTCCCGGAGCGGCAAGAGAATCTGGGCCAAAGAGAGATCCGTTGTCAACGCGGTGGGGCGTGACTCTCATACGCCGGGCACGACGCCGAATACGGTCATTATGACGGATGACAAGGTCTTTGCCGTCGAATCGAGCCGCACGACGAGGATCGTTGCGAATGCCAAGAACACGGTGTTTGCCTACGCGCTCAAGGACGGCGAGCTGCTCTGGCAGGCTCCGCTTCAGGGTAACTACCAGGCCTCATGCGATATCTGCTATGTCAACGGAACACTGTGGGTGGGTGGGCATAACCCCACGCAACTCAATGTGGAAACCGGTGAGGTCATCAAGAAGATCGTGCAGAAGATGACGGGCCCCATGGGCCATGACCGCTGTTACCGAAATTACATCACCGAAAAATACTTCATCAACAGCAAGACCGGCGGAGCTGATTTTCTCGAATTGGAAACCGGCAAGGAATTCCCCCAGCACTGGACGCGCGGCGGCTGCGGCATGAGCATTCTCCCGGCGAACGGGCTGGTCTACTCCACGCCCTACTCCTGTCAGTGCAGTATGGGCGCGATGTTCCAGGGGATGAACGCGTACGCCTCTCCGCAACCCGGCTTGCAGGCCTCCGATCAACCCATCACCATCGAACGTTCCGTGCGGCTGGAGAAGGGGCCGGCCTACAACAAGATAAGAGACACGACTGCCGCAGCCGACGACGATTGGCCCGCTTATCGTTGCGATGGTTTTCGTAGCGGCATCACGAAAGCCGGGATCCCTGCGACCTTGTCCGTGCGTTGGGAGACGAAACTCCCGACGACACCCAGCGCCATCACCGCCGCGGCCGGGAAGGTATTCGCTTGCGATATTGATACGCACGGGCTATATGCCTTAGACAGCAACACCGGCGAGATAAAATGGACCTACACCGCCGACGGCAGGGTCGACTCTCCTCCTGTTTATTACCGAGGGAGGGTGTTGTTCGGCTCCCGTGACGGTTGGGTCTACTGCCTCAGAGCCTCGGATGGGACGCTGGCCTGGCGCTTCAAGGATCTGCCCGACAGACTCATCGGCGCCTTCGGACAACTGGAATCCGCCTGGCCGGTCTCGGGGAGCGTGCTGATCTTGAACGACACGCTTTACTTCGCGGCAGGTCGCTGTTCCTACCTGGACGGCGGCATCTTTGTCTACGCGCTCGATCCGCGGACCGGCGAACTCTTGAAGAGCCGCGCCTGCTATGGCCCCTTCGAAGAATCGTCGGGGTTCCCGATAGGCGGGAATGCAGGCTTCAAGAACGATATCATGGTGACGGACGGCACAAACCTCTACCTACGCCACAAGGCGTTTGATCTGGACCTGGCGGATGCCGCCTCCATGAGACACATCGTTCCCTCGGGCGGCTTCCTGGACGGCGAGCCCCAGCACCGCACGTGTTGGGCCCTGAGTCCCTCCATCGGCAGATCATCCGGGGACATCTTAGTGAGCAACGGCACTGACTATTATGAGGTCCAGGGGTTTCCGCTCTGGCAGAATCACTCCTATTTTGACCCTCGGCGAAATGGGTACACCCTTTTCGCCGGCACCTTGGAGTCAAAGTCACAGGCCGCATCGAAGACCCCGGCAAGAAAAAGGCGAAATGCCCGGAGCAAAGGCTGGGTTGTCCCCGTCGGCCGAGAACTGTGGCGCCTTCAGATCCCCATCACCGGCAAAGCCATGGCCATGGCCGGCAATGTTCTGTTCGTCGCCGGCGAGCCCATGAAATTCGATGATCCCTCGTACCAGAATTATGTTGCGGCCTACAACGGTGAGCTAGGGGGAAGGTTATTCGCCGTATCCGCGATTAACGGCAAGAAGCTGGCGGAGTACAAACTGAACGCCGCCCCGG
>JADFHU010000430.1 GCA_022567055.1 Planctomycetota bacterium | reverse complement strand
CCTTGCACGTTACACTTCGGCTTTATCGAAAAGGAACCGGCGCAATGCGAATTCTGTTCTGCCTCTTCACGGGAATTACAGTGACGACGGCTCTCTCGTCGGCTGCGTGTGGCGCAGATCGGCCAAACGTTCTCTTCATCGCGGTCGACGACCTGCGACCGCAGCTCGGCTGCTACGGCGAGAAAGCCATGGTGACACCCCATCTTGATCGCCTGGCGCAACAGGGACGCCTGTTCCGACGACACTATGTCCAGGTGCCACACCTACCCTTTAATGCGCCGCAGAAGTGCTGGTCCCTCTATATCGCAGAGTCGCATCCCGGGCAGATAGAAGCGCTGATGCATTTACTCAAACGCAATCATTCGCAACTCGAATCCAATGGAGACAACAAACCATGAAGGACGTTAAACGTTTCTCTCTCATTTCAATGATCTTTCTCGTCGCGTTACGGGTCGGACCGACCCAATCAACAAATGCCGCGTCGCGGCCGAATGTGCTGTTCATCGCGGTCGACGATCTCAATGACTGGATCGGCTGTCTCGGTGGACACCCGCAGACGGTCACGCCTAACATGGATCGCTTGGCGAATCGAGGTGTGCTGTTTACCAATGCCCATTGTGCGGCACCGGCCTGCAACCCCTCGCGCGCCGCTATCTTTAGCGGCCGGCATCCCCATCAGACCGGTGTCTACAGCAACAGTTCGCCACGGATCAGGACCGCACAACCGGATCTTGTCCTGTTACCGCAACACTTCCAGAAAGCGGGATACCGCACCCTGGGGACCGGCAAGCTGCTGCATTCCAAACCGAAAGGCGTCTTCCAGGAAGAGTTTTTCCCCGAACAGCGCTGGAGCCCTTTCAGGAGAGATCAGGTGGAGTACTCCGCCCAAGAGCTGCCCAGCAAAGGATCCGACCATCCCCGGCATGTGGTCGAAAACGGCCCGGGCGATCGACGCTATGTCTTGCCCTTGAACGGCATGCCCAGCGACCGCAATCCGCGGAACCCAAAAGGGGAATCCTTCGACTGGGGGCCGTTTCCGCTGCCCGATTCCGCCATGGGCGATGGTCAGATCACGGACTGGGCCATCAAACAACTCAAACGAAAGGATGCAGTAGAACCCTTTTTCCTGGCCGTCGGTTACTACCGGCCGCACATCCCCCTGTATGCGCCGCAACGGTATTTTGATCTGCTGCCGCCAGAGGATCAGATCCAATTACCGTCGGTGCTAGAGAAGGACTTGGATGACTTGAGTCCCTCGGCAAGGAAATGGGCGCTCGAAGCCGTGACGGCAGGCCGCCACGCGACCGTCCTGAGCTTTCAACAGTGGCAGGCCGCCGTGCGGGCCTACCTGGCCTGCATTGCCTTCGTCGATACCCAAATCGGCCGACTGCTCGATGGCCTGGACACGTCCGCCCATGGCGAGAACACCATTGTCGTCCTATGGGGCGATCATGGCTGGCATCTCGGGGAGAAGCAACATTGGGGTAAATGGACGGGCTGGCAACGGTCGACGCGGGTGCCTCTGATTGTCGTTCCCGCCAAACGCAGTGATCAACCAGGGTATGCATCGGGAGGACGCTGTCATCAGCCGGTCAGTCTAGTCGACCTCTACCCCACCTTGATCGAACTCTGCCAGCTACCCAAGAAGGCGGATTTGGTGGGCGTATCGCTCGTTGGTCTGCTTGCAAAACCCGATCAGGCCACCGACCGGCTGGCCGTGACATTTTTCGATCCCGGCAACGTTTCGCTGACCGGTACCCGCTGGCATTACATCCGCTACCAAGACGGCAGCGAAGAACTCTACCACATCGGCAACGATCCCCACGAGTGGCACAATCTGGCCGGCTCGCCGTCACATCAGGAAGTCGTCAAGCGATTTCGCCGGCGACTGCCACCCCAGTAAGGCCGGCTGAGCCAGCTGGTACAGAGCTATACCCCTTCCGCTTCAAACTTCAACAAAACGCGGCCTTCGGCCGGAACCAAAAGAAGATGTGAACCACAGAGGACACCGAGGTCACAGAGAAAAAAGAAAGAGGATAACTGCGGCGATAGCTTCTCTGTGTCCTCTGATTTCTCTGTGGTAAAAACACCTTTCGTATGCCGAAGGCATACCCTGCTATCCTGCAACGTTCGCTTCTATTCCTCTGCCAGCCGTAAGATGCGGTGGTGTCCGGTATCGACCACGTAGATCGAGCCATCCGCGTGAACGTAAACGCCATGAGGCTTACTGAGGCTGAAATTTGGAACGTCCACCCCCTCGCCGAGCAGTCCCACTACTGTTCCCTTCTTGGGCAGGTACTGGAGAATGCGCCGATTCCGTTCATCGGCGATCAAGACGTTGTCTGATCGATCAATGGCAATGTGCTTTGGCGACCTGAGCTGTGTTACCAACGCAGCGCCAAGCGCGTCACCAGCAACACCCGTCCCAACCACCGTTCGGATCGTCCCATCCGCAGCAACGACTCGAAGTGCATGGCCATTGCGCTCAAGAACATAGATGTTGTCGCGTGAATCGACAGCAACCGCCCGAGGATCGAGCAATGGACTGTTCACGGCGATGTCACCATCCTTGGGGACGCCCTTTTCACCATTGCCGGCCACCGTCGAGATTAATCGGGAATTAAGGTCAAGCATGCGGATACGACGGTTACGCAAATCGGCGATGTACAGTTTGTCGTGGGTCGGATTTAGCGAAACACACATGACGTAGTTGAGTGGTGCCTGAGTCGCCGGTCCGCCGTCACCGGAAAACCCCGGCTGGCCCGTTCCGGCGACGGTCGATATGAGTCCGGTCCGGCCATCGATTTTGCGCACACAGTGGTTCCACGCATCCGAGATGTAGACATCGCCTCCCGGGGTCACTGCCACGTTGTGCATGCCGTTGAAGGTCGCCCGGGCGGCAGGTCCACCATCACCCTGGTAGCCCTTGCTGCCGTCTCCGGAAATCGTCGTGAAGCCGCCGTCCGCAGCCATCATGTGAACACGTCCCCCCTCCAACTCTGCGATATACATGTTACCCGCGTCGTCGAAATCCACACCAAACGGTGAATGCAATTTCCCGGGCTGCGGATTCTTGACAGTCCTGAGAGACTCACCGATCACTACGCGGGCACGTTTCTCACCCCATGCCTGGTCGGCTCCGCCCCAACTCACAAGCACCAGGACCAAGCCGTAGAAACGCAGGCGACGCGCCACCGGTTGACACGAGAACCGGAAGGGTTTTGATTTACGAATCATGATGTAGCCTCACAAATTATTTCGTGGTTCTTGGCATGGTTCAATTTCCGGCACCAGTTCTGCCGGATTTATGGTACTTCCGAAGTCGTAAACCGCATACCGAATTAGAGTTTTTGGTTCATGGTTCACGGTTAGAAACCTTGAATCAGCTTTTCCTTCAACTGTGAACCGTGAACTTGGAACCTTGAACCAGGCCTGGTTCTTTAATATTGCTGCTATCGCAGCCAGAATTGTACCACGGAAGCCGCTGTTTTCGTGCCAATCCCTTACTTCCGCCTAGGAAAAGCACGCTGCACGAACTGAATGGGGTTGCCCCAGGGATCCCGAAAATTCATGCGGAGATGCCCCTCGGAGGTCTGGACGATTTGACCCACGGGGCGGGCGCCTGCGCCAATGAGCTTCTCACGTAGCACGTTCAGGTTTGCGGCGGAGAATGCCACGTGTGACGCCTTGTGGGCCAGCGTTGCGTAGGTCGGACCCGGCTGTTTCGCGCCGGCATACAGTTTCATCGTGAGAGTCCCGTCGGCGTCGGACAATAAAATGGCGCCCTCAGTCCGCTGCTCTCTGACGATCTTGAATCCCAGTATCTCGCAGTACCAATTCGCCATCTCCCGGGGCCGCTGGACCTTTATCGCCAGATGCTCGAAGCCCACCGACACTGCGGTCTCACCCTCGACCGGCCCTGGCGTCGGTCCGGTACAGCCCACCGTGAGGACCAGGCAGCCGGTGCAAATGCACGCGCTGATGACAACACTCCGCAGTCTCTCCGCCATGTGAAACTCCTTTTCCTTGATTGCGCGGCGCAAAGACGCCACCGTGCATGCGCTGTTCTCTGACCTATCGTGATGGTGGCTGCTCATCGGCACTGAGATAGGGGTAGTGTCGCCACAACCACAACACATCTTCGTTTTCGGAGATGTCGGGTCTGATCGCCTTGCCGAAGCTGTCCTCGCTGAAGGCGAGCCAGGTTTCCTTGTGCGCCCAGGTGTGTCGTTCGGCGTGACCGTCGACGAAGCCGAACGTTGCGGAGTTCTTGTGAAACGTGCCCAGTTGATCCCACCAGGTCGTGGTGTTTCGCCAGGGGGCAAAGGTCCAGCCGCCGTGATCGTAGGTGAGGCTCGCGTGTCTGAATTCGCTCTCCATGAAGCAGTACTTCATGCCCGGTTGCTTGATCTCCTGCAGCTTCATGACGATGTGCTGGTGCCGACCGCGGGCGTTGGCGTTGGCGGACTCTGCCCCCAGCACGTCGGGTAGGATGTAACTGCGGTAACGCTGTTCGCCCGGGGTGGGGAGTTTCATGCGGTTATCGCCCGGACAGTGGTAGAGCCGGGGATCGCTGACATAGGGAAAGAGACTGCCATTGCGAACACCGCGTATTCTGTCCTCTTCGGTGATGGCGCCGCTCGTGGCCCAACCCCCGGCCTCGTTCATGGGGGGATAGGCCCAGAGGGGTAGGTCTGATTGCACCACAAATCCGGGCGGGATTCGCCCATCATTGTCATCGGCATACATCACGTAGGCCGTTGTCAGCGATTTCTGGTTGTTCAGACAGACGGACCCGGTGGCCAACTCCCGCGCAGCCCGCAGGGCCGGCGTCAGAACGGCCATCAGCACCGCAATAATGGCGATGACCACCAGCAACTCGATGAGGGTAAAACCCTTCGACCTCTTCATACGCCAAATCATATGGGGCTCCCAATGTCGTTCTTCCCATCCGCTGCCTGTGAGTGGTCTTTTTCCTCTCACGGAGCCGCGGAGGCACGGAGTTGGATTGTTGGGGTCATCCACTGACAGCCGCGATTATACCATGGGTAACCGTTCACGTCTAATGGGATTGAGAAGTGATAGCGCGGATGTTCCGAACCGCAGAATATCGAACAAGGAACTCAGAATGTCGAAGGGCAGTGAATGAGCCGCAGTCACTTCACCCTTGGACATTCCTTGCTCGATATTCTGCGGTTCATTTCTGCTCGAAGTGATCGGTGAACATGTACCACATTAAGAGCACCTACGCAAAATGAGTCGGCATTCGAGCGGCGTGCCATGCTTACGCTTGCGTAAGCATGTTTTCCCCAAGCAAGGTCTACTGCCCTGACCTGCATGCCCACGCAAGCGTGGGCATGGCACCCATCCCCCCGCCCCAAGAAAGCTATGAATCTTCTTGTTATATGAAAAATGATTCTGAGCGAAATTTATATTCATCTTGACCTCGTTGATTATTCTTCTTATTTTTCTTCATCAGTC
>JADFHU010000429.1 GCA_022567055.1 Planctomycetota bacterium | reverse complement strand
CGCCTTCTACGACGAAAAAGGCGCGATCGGTCGGCGCTACCGTCGTCAAGACGAGGCTGGCACGCCCTACTGTATCACCGTCGACGGCGATACCCTGGCGGAGAAGACCGTCACCGTCCGCGATCGGGATAGTATGGAACAGACCAAGGTGTCCGTGGACCAGATCAAGGGGTATATTCGGGACAAGCTGGATATGTGAGGGATTGATTCTCCTGGATTCCGCCTCACGACCTCGGTATGCTACCCCTCCATGACAATCTCGTCACGACACCTGTTCAAAGTGAATCAGCCATTGCAACGCGTCAGTCCTTCTCACCGCATCCGCATAGAGTCCGACCGGGATCTCGAGGAAGCCGCCCTGCTGATGGTCGCCCTCTCTTTCGGTCCCCTGAGCAAGAACCAACTCACCCGGGCGCTCAAGCAGATGCGGTTGGCCATGCCCGATGGGTCGGTCATCACGGTGCAGAAGCTGGGGGTGGTGCTGCGCAAGCTCGCACGCAAGGGCGACCTCCTGGGTCGCGCACCCGAGCCGCCGGAGTGCACGGAGCAGGTACGGCAGCGTTGTCTTGACCAGGCCCGACAGAGCGGTCGCTTCGATGCCTTTGTCCAGGCCCTGCGCACGGCGGTGCCGGCCCTGGTTCAGCCCGGTACCTGGGAGTACAAGTGGGGTCGACAGCGCTTCGAGAGCGAGCACCTGGCTCGACGCGAGATCAGTCTGGCCCTGGAAATGGACGATCAGCCGGAGTTGGAACATCTGGAGCAGATGTGTCATGAGGATACCCGGATCGAATCCTACGGAGCGGTTCTCGCGCCCATCTGTTTTGAGCCCGTGCGTGCCGAGTATTTGGCGCGCTTGCCCGGCCGCCAGTTGCTCAATTTATTGGGGTACACGCTCCACAGCAAGACCCTGTCCCTCGATCTGAATCACGCGGTCTTTGCGTACGTCCAGGCACAGATCTCGGCCGGCAACGACTCTGTCCTGAACGCACCCAGCCTCGGCGTGTTCATCAATCACCTCGCCGAGCGCCACATCCTGGCCGGCGAGTTCGAACGTGCCCGCACCCTGCTGGATGGCTTTGGCCAGGAGAATACCTTCCTGATGCGCGGCATGCTGGCCCTGCTGACCGGCCGGCTCTCGGAAGCGAGCGAGGCCTACGACCAGGCGGTCAAGCGGGTGGGCATCTCCAAACGGGCCAAAGCCGAATACACTTCAAGCTTTCCGGCCCTGCTGCACCTGCTGCTGCTGGTCCAGTCCGATGCCGTGAACGACCGGCGCCGGGCGGGCGCCTGGCTCAAGAGCGGAGAGGCTGCCTACGGCAGGCCCTATCAGCGGGCGCTCATGGCCTTGTCCGAACTTCTGGACTACTATGAGGGTCAGACGCTCAGTTTTAGCTATAGGGCGCTGTCACCGGAGGAAAGGACGCTGCCCGATGCTTGTCTGGTCATGTGCCTTTGCCTGCAGTGTTACTACGGGGCGGTGGTCCCCGCCTCCACGAAAAGGAGGAGGGCTCTACTGGCCGATTTCGAGCACTATCTGCGCCTGCTGAGAGAATCGGGTGCACGCTGGCTCGCCATGCAGTGCGCCCGACTGCTGGAAAAGATCAAGATCGCCTCGCCCGAGCTTGCCGGGCAGACGCGGTCCTTCTTCGCAGAATCGGGCGCCGTCGACCTCTGTGATCTTTGGCCTCGTAAGGAGATGTGGGAGAACCAGATCGAAGCCCTGGAGCACCTGCTGCAAGAGGGTCCGCACGCCGGGGAAACCCCGGTGAACAATGCCGTCCGTCTCGCGTGGCGGCTCTATTGCCACGGGCAGGACGACCTGGACATCGGTTTGACGCCGGTGGAGCAGAAGCTCACCAAGAAGGGGACCTGGACCAAGGGACGCAAGATCGCGCTGCAGCGTCTCGTCAACCACGGCCTCGAAGGACTGGACTATCTGACCGAGCAGGATCGGGCCGTCTTGCCCTGCATTAAGTTCCAACAGACTTATCGCTACTACGATCCGAGTTATGAACTCCAACCGGCGGAGGCGCTGCGAGCCTTGGTGGGGCACCCCCATGTCTTCTGGGAGGGCGCGCCCGAGACACCGGTCGAGATCATCCCCACGGAGCCGGAAGTCCATGTCGTCCCCAAAGGAGGGAAACTCCTCATCTCGATGACGCCCTATCCCGAGGCAGACAGTCACGTCCAGATCCTGCGGGAATCCCCGAACCGGGTGCGGGTCGTGACCTTCGCGGCCATGCATCGAAAACTCGCCCGGGTCATGGGACCGACCGGGATCGCCGTGCCCAAAGCAGAAGAGGAGAGTGTCCTCAAAAGCCTGCAGGGCTTGTCCCAACACATCGGCCTGCAGTCGGACATCGCCCTATCCGGCACCGGGGCTCAGAGCGTGGAACCGGATTGCCAACCGCGCCTCCGCCTCCAACGCTACGGCCGGGGCTTGCAGGCAGAGTTGGTCGTCATCCCCCTGGGCCCGGGCTCGCAACGCGAGTTCATCCCCGGCCATGGCAACGAACACCTCATCGAGTCCCAGGCGGGGAGACTGATTCAGACCCGCCGAGACAAGGCACGAGAACGCGCCTTGGCCCAGGAGGTCCTCGGCCCCATCGAGGCCCTGGACGGCGCGCAAGACCAAGACTATCATTGGATATTCGACGATCCCGGCGCAGCCCTGGAGCTGATGGAACAACTGCAGGCTCTACCGGAAGACGCACTCCAGGTCGAGTGGCCCAAGGGAAACCCCATTTCCGTTCGTTGCCTCTCGGCCAGCCAATTCCAGCTCTCCATCCGATCGGCCGGCGAGTGGTTTGAGGTGACCGGCACAATCCAGGTAGACGCGGACCTGGTGATCCAGATGCGAACCCTGCTGGAACAGGTCGAACAGAGCGAGGGACGCTACATCGCCATCGGCGAAAATCAGTACCTTGCCCTGAGCCGGCAGTTGCGCCAGCAACTTCACCTACTCTCGTCCGCGGGAGGATTTCGCGGCAAGAGCAACACGCTGCAGCTCCATCCCCTGGCCGCCGTCGGTCTGGACGCTTGGCGCCAGGAGCTGGGCCAATTCAAGGCCGATGCCGGCTTCAAGTCCCATGTGGAGCGCCTGCAGAGGATCGCCTCCTACCAACCCGACTTACCCTCCACACTACAAGCCGAACTAAGGCCTTACCAGAAGGAGGGATTCGTCTGGCTGGCCCGGCTGGCCGAATGGGGCGTGGGCGCCTGCCTGGCCGATGACATGGGTCTCGGCAAGACCGTCGAGGCCCTGGCCATCATCCTGCATCGCACCGACCAGGGTCCCACACTGGTGGTGGCCCCGACCAGTGTCTGTGCCAACTGGGTGAGGGAGACGCGTCGCTTCGCCCCAACCCTGCGGCCGATCCAGTTGGGCATCGGCGACGCCGGCCGGCGTCGCGAGATCATCGAGGCCGCCGGTCCCTTCGACCTGATCATCTGCTCCTACACCATGCTCCAACAGGAAGCCGAGGCCCTGCAGGCCACCGCCTTCACCACCATCGTCTTGGACGAGGCCCAGGCCATCAAGAACAGCGCCACCAAACGCTCCAGCGCCGCCATGGGGCTCCAGGGCGGGTTCCGTTTGACCTGCACGGGCACACCCATCGAAAACCGGATCAGCGAACTCTGGAACCTCTTTCGCTTCATCAATCCCGGCCTGCTGGGATCCCAACAGCGTTTTGCGCAACGATTCATCCGACCCATCGAAGGGGAAGGTGACAGTCAGGCGCGAAGCACCCTCAAGAGCCTCATCCAACCCTTCGTGCTCAGACGGCTCAAGTCACAGGTGCTCAAAGACCTTCCGCCCCGCACCGAAACCACGCGTCTGGTCGAACTCACGCCCGAGGAGCGGGCCCTACACGAATCCCTGCGTCTGCGGGCCTTGGAACGACTCGAAGGCCTCAGTGACACGCCGCCCGGGCAGTCCCACATTCACGTCCTGGCGGAATTGATGAAGCTCCGCCGCTGCTGCTGCAATCCCCGCTTAGTGGTCCCCGACTGCGGACTCACGGGCTCCAAGTTGGAGGCCTTTGCCGAACTCGTCGACGAACTGCGAGAAAACAACCACAAGGCCCTGGTCTTCTCCCAATTCGTAGGTCACCTGACGCTGCTGCGTGAATACCTGGACCAGCAGTGCATTCCCTACCAATACCTGGATGGCAAGACACCGGTCAAGGCACGGCAGATGAGCATCGACGCCTTTCAGGGCGGCGCGGGCGATCTCTTCCTCATCTCGCTCAGGGCCGGCGGCACCGGCCTCAACCTCACGGCCGCGGACTACGTCATCCACATGGACCCCTGGTGGAACCCCGCCGTGGAAGACCAGGCCTCCGACCGCGCCCACCGCATCGGACAGACCCGCCCCGTCACCATCTATCGACTCGTCGCCGCCAACACCATCGAAGAGAAGATCGTCGAACTGCACCATCAGAAGCGCGACCTGGCCGACTCGTTGCTGGAGGGGACCGAGAGTACGCGTACGCTCAATGCCAAAGAGTTGATCGCGCTGCTGAGAGAGGTGTAAAAGCGGCAGCTTGGCCAACAGAATCGAACGCGGCCGAGAGCCGTCTTGTGCAATGGTTCGAAGCGTCTTCAGACAGAGCCTAGTAGTCCCAGAGCTGCACGTCGGTAAACTTGCGGAAACCGGTATCGAAAGTGGCCATCACATCACCTTCGGCCGCAGATTGCGCGGCGAGAAAACAATCCACAATATCGAGCTTGGTTTGCTTGAAACGGTGCAAGGCGTCAAGCGTCACCTGGCCGTCTTCGCACCGGATGCCCGGCTTGATGACCAGCTTGCCTAGGCTCTCGGCGATCCGGTCGTGAGGCTGTTCGTAGACCGAAGAGAGCACCCACACGGTTTCAACCAGAACGACCTTGCTCAAAATGAGGATGCAGTTTCCGTCTGAGGCTTTTTGAAACAGCGTATCGACCTTCAGGGCCTGGGCCGCGTCGTCATGGGTCAGGAACCGCACAAGCACATTCGTGTCAAGACGGTAGCGGATCACTCGTCCCGCCCCAGGAAGTTATCGGCGACGTGCCGCCGGGCCGCGTCCCGCGCGTCCTCCTTGCTTACCGCGGACTTATCGGATTTAAGGCAACCGGCCAGGTCCATGAGTGACTCGCCCTCAGGGCGCAAGATGACGCTCTCCCCGCGGATTTCGTATAATAGCCCCTGCCGGGGCCGAAGACCCAAGGCGGCTCGCACCTCTGCGGGGATAGTGGTCTGCCAACGGTCGGTAAGTGTTGATCTAATCATCTCATTTACTCCAATGCGATTATCTAATATTGCATTATCGCATATGTTGCGGGGTCAGTCCAGAAACTTTTTCAATGACCTTCTTCGCTAATCAAGACACTATGCTCTCCCTAGATGCCGGTCCGCGGCGGGACCTGGCAGCAACGCCCGCTACGTCCGCACGGGTCATCTGGTCTATGCCGGAGCAGGGGGGCGATTGCTGGCGGTGACCTTTGATCTTGGCA
>JADFHU010000428.1 GCA_022567055.1 Planctomycetota bacterium | reverse complement strand
AGGTCGGACAATACAGGCGGGCAATTGTACGTCAAGATCAACGACACCCGAGTCGCTTACGATGGGGATGCCTCCAATTTGATGCGTTCGGAATGGAGTCAATGGTACATTCCGTTGGCAAATGTGGCCGGCAATCTGAGCCGCGTCAATTCCCTGACGATCGGTATCGACGGCGGGGGAGCAGGCGTTGTTTATGTTGATGACATTTTCCTCACGCCCGATGCCCGTTAACTCGTCACGCCGGTGATACCCAGTTCTGAGGGTCTGGTAGCGCACCATGAATTTGATGGCGCGATCATCGTCCCATGAAAGGACTCATTTTATATCAACTCCAAATGTGCGAAAGATATCGAACGTTGTCTGAGCTGTTTTCTTCTCTTGAATAGTTATATCCCCGGTACTGTCGTAGCTTGCATGTGTTGAAATCTAATCTTCTATCACGTGGAATGAGTGGCAAATGTCGTTTGAGGGAAGAATGATGCAACGTGCCCTGGTACGCTTCAATCGAGTTCCTCTTATTCTCTTATTGACAGCTCTGCCGCTAATCCTAGTTTGTCGGAAGAGTAGCGAGAGTCCTCCCGAAGACGCATTACATGTCTTACTCCACTCTGGAGGTTTAGAGCTCATACGTGAAGTTCCATTACAGTTTCCTACCTACCACGTGCAAGGACTTGATCTCACAGAGCAATCTTATTTTGTCACCTCAGTGGACAAGGAGCAAGGGCGCGGCTGGCTATTTGAGATTCACAGGCATAACGCCCGCCTCAACTCAAAGATTGATTTGACTGATGGCACTTTGATTCATCCCGGAGGCGTGCAGTTTGATGGCCACTACCTTTGGATTCCAAATGCCGAATATAGAAGAGAAAGCCGGACAATGATCTACGGCGTCGATCCCAATAGTCTAGAAATACGCAGGTCGTTTCCGGTCGATGACCACATTGGCGCCATTGCCTCCGACGGGAAAAACCGCCTTTATGGCGTCAATTGGGATGCGCTTCATTTCTATACCTGGGATTTTGATGGAGTTGAGTCCAGCAAGGTTGATTCCCCGACGTCAATGGCCTATCAGGACATCAAGTACTTTGCAGGCAAACTTCTATGTAGCGGTCATAATGACGATGGTTCCGCTATAGACGTTGTCGATCCTGAGAACTGGACTTTGGTAAAACGTATTGACTTGCCACGAAATGGCTGGATAAACCCCTTAGGTCGCGAAGGCATGACCTTCGATGGAAATCTATACTTTCTTCCTGACGATGGGCCCCATTCCCGCATTCTGATTTTCACTTTAGATTGAAACCCACAACGTCCCGCACGGTGCAACTATGTGCGTCACGAAGACGCCGGAGGTGTCTCAGGTAGAGAATTGCCGCGTGGCGTACAGAAGAGGCCTTTCCATAAGATCTTCCAAGGTATCAGGCCCCTCTGTTTGAAGTTGGACTTGCACGAGACCGCACGAGCTGGGTCACGGATCTTGTGCAGGGCGGGCATTAGGATGCCCATGAGCACGGCGATGATCGCGATCACCACCAAGAGCTCGATCAGTGTAAAAGGCCCTTCTTGACATTTTTCGACCCTTCACTCAACGGCTCAGGGTTCCCTCCGCGGGCAAGCAAGGGGGCACCTGAGCCCATCAATCCAATGGAATAGTGCTAAACGATATCTGCCATTTAGCCCCATGATCGGCACTCTTACACACCACAATCTCTGTAGAGCCTACCGATACAGCCTGATGTCGTCAAAGAGCATCGCGCCATCGCCACCGCTTGCCCGTGGACTGTCCTTGGTGCCAAAGCCAATCGTCATCGTGTTGACATTGGCAAGGTTCACGCCCTGGTCGGCAAACACTTTCAGGTCGATTACCCACTCGGTCCACTTGGCTTTCTTGGTAGCGGCAGAATCGCCAAGATACACGACCGCATTGCCGTTTAGAACGACAAACATCCGCTCGGAAGCGTTGTCATAATCACCACGGAACCACAGTGACAGCTTCGTAACGCCCTCTTCGGTCCAATCACGCGGATAGACCAACGTCAAGGTTGCTTCGGAAGTCTTGAGGTTATTATCATAGAGGTATGGCATCGACTGGCCGCCGCTGTGCACAATGGCCTGCTCGGCATAAGGGGGAAGGTCATTGCCAACCAAAGCGCCGTTTGTCGTGGTTTCGAAACCGTCGATCCATCTGTCAAATATCCTGTTGCTGGCGGCATCCGGCGGATCGACGTCATTATACGACTCAAAATCGTCCACGAGGATGAAATCAGCGGTCACAAAACTCCAGACAAGACCCTTGACGGTATCGGCCGGATAAACCGCATCAACACGCCAGTAATAGGTGGCATTCCATGCGAGTTTGCCGGGATCATAACTTTCAGAACCCAGCGCACGTGTGCCGATGTACTCAGGTGACGCGCTCGTGGCATTCCTCACGGCGTCTTCATCGGTTCCAAAGTACAGTTCGTGCGAAGAGGCGTTGTCCGCAGGTGTCCAGCCGAGAGTCGCTGTCATTTGCACGTCCGTGGCGGCGTTGGCTGGCTGCGGATTGCCCACGGCTCCCAGCGTCGTAAAGCCCCAGACCTCGCCTTTATACGTCTGGAAGCCGTCAAATTCGTCGACCCGCCAATAGTAAACCTTCTCCGATTCGAGTGTTGCGAGATCGTAGGTTGCTCTGGCCACAACGATTCCCTCGGTCGCATCATTCACCTCGTCGAAATCGTTACCGAGATAAACCGTGTGTAATTTGGCGCCGAAACCTCCCGTCCAGCTAAGTTTGGCACTGGGGTCCACGAACTCAGCACCCTGAGCCGGGTCGGGGGCGTAAGCAGTTTTCGGCGGAATCGAAAAGCTCCAGACGGGACCCTTCCAGGGACTGTCCGGATCCACCTCGTTGACACCGTCGATTCGCCAGTAGTAAGTCGTCCCGGGGACAAGTCCCTCTGGATAAGAGGTTCCCGGGAAACCTACAGCAAAGGTTGTTCCCACCTGATTGCCCCTGAACGTATCGCCCGTGCCGTTCTTCACATCGCCATAGTTGTCACCAACGTACACATCGCTTGAGATTGCAAAATCACCGGACAACCAGCTAAGAATGGCCCACGTACGAGGATGCAGCGCGCCATCACGTGGATCTGGATTTCTGGCCTGAGGCTTCGAGCCCAGTACGTAATTGACGGTTGCTTCAATCAGTGCATAAGCATTTTCATTCAATACGTCATGTGCGAAATAGTGAAAGAACATCCCGATGCGGATATCTGCCGCTATCGGGTCACTGCCATCTGCAGGAGCTACAGCCAGCGCAGCTCCCTTTTCGTAAATAAAAAGAACATCGTAAGTCTGGCCGTCAGCCAGGGTGGCCGTTGCAATGACGGTGGCCTCAGCCCCTGCGTCGCCATTGGCAAATTGGGCTCTGCCGTTGGAGCCCGCGATGTCAGTCAGAACGGTCACGTTCCCACTGAGACCTGCGGCCAGATCATGTTCGGGAGTGACGATAGTGATGTCTGTAGTCGCCACATCGCTTGTTCCACCGGCACCGAGTGTCATGCCCATCTCGTCCCAGGCGTAAGGCTCCCCGACGACCATCGGAGTCGCTATTTCTGTGATTTCGTTGCGAACGTGGCTGGAACCGACCGACTCGGAAATCCAGACCAAATCTGCGGCGGCAGCCGCAACCTCAGTACGCGCTTCACTCTCCCGGTCAGAAAAATACCTTACCGTGTGTCCGAGGCTTTCCAGGAAATCCTTGATCAAAGCGTCATTGGGAAAGGATGTTCCAGTGATGTCAGCCGTTATATATAGAATATCACCTCCCATGGCTCCCGTACCCAAAAAACTCAGAGCTACCATCAAACAGAGCAAGGATCTTCCAGATTTCTTCTCAAACATAGTTTTTTCCTTCAAATAAAGTTGCCTGTCCCAGAGGTTGAGAGTTTCTAAAAAAGGTCAATCCAAATACTCATTTTTACACCGTTACCTGCAGAATCGTCTTGCCCGCAACCTACCGAATCAGCCGGAGGTCATCGAAGTGCATCTGACCTGTTCCGCCCGGTCCCGGCGGGCCGGGATTCTTCGTGCCAAAGCCGATGGTAATCGTGTTGACATTGGCGAGGTTCACGTCTTGGTCGGCAAATGCTTGCAAGTCGATGACCCATTGGTTCCATCCGGTTTTCTGCGTCGCGGCGGGATCGTCGTGATAGACCACGGCCTTGTCGTTTAGGGCAAGATACATCCGCTCGACCGAATTAGCCGAAGCGCCACGGAACCACAATGACAGCTTTGTGACGCCCTCCTCGGTCCAATCGCGCGGATAGACCAAGGTCAAGGTTGCTTCGGAAGTCTTGAGGTTATTGTCATAGAGGTATGGCATCGCCTGGCTGCCGCTGTGAACAGTGATCTGCCCGGCATACGGGGGAAGATCATTGCCAACCAAAGCGCCGTTTGTCGTGGTTTCGAAACCGTCGATCCACCTGTCAAATATCCTGTTGCTTCCGACATCAGGTGGACCAATATCATTGTAGGACTCAAAATCATCCACATGGAGAAAATGGGCGGTCGTGAAGCTCCAGACCAGGCCCTTGACCGTTTCAGCCGGATAGACCTCATCCACACGCCAGTAGTACGCCGCAGCCCAGGCAAGTTTGCCGGGATCGTAACTCTCAGAACCGAGTGCGCTGACGCCCACATACTCGGCTGAGGCCGCCGTGGCGTTTATCACGGCGTCTCTGTCGGTGCCGAAGTAAACCTCGTGAGAGGAAGCACTGTCTGCCGCGGTCCAGCTCAGTGTTCCCACTAACGGCACCTCCGCGACGCCATTGGCCGGCTGTGGATTGCCGATGGCGCCCGGAGTCGCGAAGCTCCAGACCTCGCCTCTGTGGGTTTCAAGACCGTCAAACTCATCGACGCGCCAGTAATAAACCTTTTCTAATGCGAGCGGGCCGGGATTGTAGGTTGTAGCACTCTGTGGAAATCCGCCGCTGGCGCCGTTTACGTCCTCGAAGCTGTCGCCCAAATATGCGGTGTGCAACTTGGCGCCGAAACCCGCCGTCCAGACAAGCTCTGCATTCGGATCGACAGAGTCACCGGCATCAGCCGGACGGGGATTATGAGCAATCTTGGGCGGAAGCCAGAAGCTCCAGACATCGCCCTTCCACGGGCTGGCTGCGTTTACCTCATTGACCTCGTCGACTCGCCAGTAATACGTGGTTCCGGGGACAAGGCCGTCTGGATAGGCAAATCCGGGGAAACCAACAACAAGAAAAGTCGACGTTTGGTTGCCGAGGAATACGTCCTCCGCGCCGTTCTCCACATCGTCAAAAATATCGCCGAAATAGACATCGTGTGAGACTGCAAAATCTGAGGCCACCCAGGAGACACTTAGCCACGTCTCTTCAGAAGATGAACCGTCTTCGGGAATGGGGTCATAAGCCTTTAACCGGGGGCCGCGCCAGCTTTCCACAGGTCCTTCACCCCTCGGCCTGTAATCGGGATTGGTTGTCAGGACGA
>JADFHU010000427.1 GCA_022567055.1 Planctomycetota bacterium | reverse complement strand
AGATTTTCCGCCTTCACGACCCCGTACAGCGGATCGGTCATGGTCTCCTTGATTAAGAGCGCGTCGGGCTCGGCGAAGCGCAGATCACTGATGCGGTCGTCCTGGTAGTCATTCACGGCCACCACCAGTGCGTACACCGTGCCGGACAGGGCGTCGGCATCCACCCTCACCGTGAACGACAGCACCACAGTCTCGCCGCCGACATCTACGGCCTTGATCTCCACGGCATTGTCGCCGCCTTCCAGCTGCACGACGCCACGGAACGGAGACCCCTCCTCTTCGAGCTCTTCCACCATGAGATCACGCGTCGCCATGGCGACCTTGCGCCCGTTGATGGTGACCTTCTGGATATCCACGCCACCTAGGACCTCACCCTCGAGTTTCAACGTATTGCCGTCGTGCTCGATAGTGTCGCCCGCGTAGACCTCGGGGTTATTGACGACGATCTCGAGTGCGTGAGCCGGACCTGAAAGGATTATGGAGCCGAGCGCCAGCAGCCTCGCCAACATGTCCCACCTGCTGAGTGATTCTTCATCGTCACCATGGTGACGCCCATCATGGATTTCCAAATGCTTGTCCTCCGATTTCCGCGGGTACTGGCCGTGGCCATCACCTTAATTCTCGTCATTCTCATCTTTAGCCTGATGGGGCTGCTGGTGACAGCGGTCGTGGAGAAGGTGGTCGACACTGTGGACTTGGACGATTACAAGCATGGCATTGAGGCCATGATGTTGGATGGCTACGACAGGCTCGTTAAGGTAAGGGAGTATTTTGAGCCCCGTGAAGAAGTGGTCGTCGAGGAAGGCGAAGGTGCCGGCGAAAATGGGGTGGTAAGGTCCAATCTCGTTGAAGAGGAGACCAAGCCCCTCGTACCCTACTTTGACGCAAATGGTGTTTTGATCTTCCCAGATGCCAATACTTCAAGAGTGACTCTTGAACCCGCAGGCGGTGAAGATTTGCTGCTGGTCGCGACCCCGCAGACAGCTCCAGAGCCCAGTGATCCCAATGTCGGGCTGGCTGAGTCTGACCCCAACACCCCCAATGAGCTGCCAAGAACCGGAGCGGACTTAATCAAATCGTTAATCGTGCACTATGAAACTCTAATTATGCCTGTCGGGCTAAACGCTGGGAAGGCAACTTGGAACATTGTGTCGAGTATCATCTTCGTCTCCATTTTCGTCTCCATTTTCGTGATTTTTCTCCTTTCCGGTCGCAACCCCCGCACTGTGCGCAATAGCATCTACACGGACATCGAACAGAAGATTCGTCGCTATATCATCACCAAGGTGGCCATCTCCAGTGTCACCGGTCTTCTCGTTTGGTTCAGTCTGGAACGCCTGGGTCTTGAACTGGCGAGCGTATTCGGCATCATGGCCTTCCTTTTAAACTTCATCCCTTCCGTTGGCTCGATCATTTCGACGGTGTTGCCAGTCCCTATTGCGGTCGTGCAGTTTCAGTCCGGAGAAGGGTGGTTGTGGCTCGTTATGGTGATACTGGTACCGGGTTCGATACAGTTTGTCATTGGGAGTCTCATCGATCCCAAGCTGATGGGCGAGGGACTGAACCTCCACCCCGTAACGATACTATTGGCCCTCTCATTTTGGGGACTCCTTTGGGGTATCGTCGGCGCGTTTTTGGCCGCCCCCATTACCGCCGCCATTCGCATCGTACTGATGCAGTTCGATACGCTGAAGCCGGTAGGGATGCTCTTGGCGGGAGAGTTCGCGTCGCAAGCCGACTACTCCCCCCCTGCGCCAGAGAAGGATCGAACAGAGTCTAATCCAGAAGAGTGATCTCGTGGATGAGCGTGCGGACGCACTGGTTTTCCTCGGCGATGATCTTGTCGACTGTGTCGGTGCCGGCCGGATCCCGTGTGAAATCCTTCAGCCCCTGATAGAAGGCGATAACCGCATTTTCGCGGTTGATCGCGTCTCTTAGGATCTCTTCCTTTTTTTCCGTTCCCGTCAGGGGTTTGGCCCGGCCCGCTCCCGTGCCGAACCAGCTGAGTCCGGCCATCACTTCCGGATGGGAGAGCACATAGTTGTCGGGGTCATAGGTGCCGAATTCACCGGTCTTTTCGGAGAACTCTTTGCGCATCCGGGCCCAGGCCTTTTGTTGTTTGACCTTGCCTTCGGCGAGCTTGTAGAAGACGTCTTGGAGGGCCGCTTTCCGGAAGCGTTTTGCCGTTTGGATGTAGAACCTGGCGCCGCGCTGTTCGACACGCTCTGCAATCTCAAGAATCTCAAAGACGTTGAACTTAGTCTCCATGACCTCTCATTGCCCCATAATCGCCGCCAATAAGTGTCCCCGGATTCGCTCGGAAACAGCCCAATAACGGTTGGCACCCACAGCGTAGATTATAGCTCGATGTCTCCCTCCAAGCAAGGGCAAGGCACGCGGCAATAAATAACTTGCAATATGGTTTATTGACCATATACTAGGATCACGGATCACGGACCTACGGACCTATGGACCCACCTATGGACCCACTAACCGAGAAACAACAAGAGGTATTGGCATTCATCGAAAATTGCCTGCAGGAGAATGATCCGCCCACGCAGCGTGAGATCGGTGATTATTTTGGCATGGCCCAAAATTCGGTCTATCAGTTGATTGGCTATCTCAAGAAGAAGGGCTATTTGGCGGATATCAAGGGTCATCGCTGCATAAGGCTCTCCGATGCGTATCTCCGCCATCTCAAGGCAACTCAGGGGATCCCGATTATCGGGCGCGTCGCAGCGGGGCAGCCCATCCTGGCGGAGGAGAACATCGAGGGCTATCTAGATGTTCAGGCGGTATTTGGCCGGACGGAGGGGACCTTTTTCTTGCGGGTTGTGGGGGACAGCATGATTGACGAAGGGATCATGGAGGGTGATCTCGTGCTGGTCGAACCCGCTACGGAGTTCGAGAATGGGCGTATCAGTGTGGTCCTGTTGGATGATGAAGCCACGGTCAAACGGGTCTACCGACAGAAGTACCGTATTGCCTTGAAGCCAGCCAACAAGAGGGCCGGTTACAAAACCCTCTACGCGAAACCCAGAGAAAACAACATTCGCATGGTGGGCCACGTGATTGGCTGTATTAGGACAAACGTTCAGTAGCGGCGTCTCCAATGGCATGTCCCATTCACATTGGTATTGCAGGCTGGTCCTATCCTGACTGGCGAGGGGTCGTCTATACCCGTTCCAAGGTGGATCCATTGGTCTATGTGAGTGCGTTCGTGGACTGTATCGAGATTAACACGACTTTCTACCGGCCACCCGTTGCCCGCACCACTCAATCCTGGTTGGATCGAACCGCCGATCGTCAGGATTTTTTCTTTACGGCGAAACTCCATCAGTCTTTTACGCACGAAGGGCGTTTGGACGAAGAGGTGGTGCGCCAGTTTCACGTGGGCTTTGCGCCCCTACTGGAAGCCGGTCGATTGAAGCAAGTATTGGCCCAGTTCCGCTATAATTTTCGCGATACGGCAGCGGCACGGCGACGCATCAAGGAGATCGTAGATCACTTTGCCGAGACGTTTGATTTGGCGGTGGAAGTGCGACACGCCTCTTGGGCGACGGAGGAGGCCTTGGCCTTTTTGGCGGGTTTAGGCGTGTCGGTATGCAACCTGGACTATCCGATCGGCAGCCATTCCTTTGATGTGCCGCAGTGTCGGGTCGGTCGGCGAGGCTATCTTCGCTTGCATGGTCGTAATCACAAGGCCTGGTTCAGCAAGGCGGGTCGAGATGAAACCTACAATTACTATTACAAACGAGAAGAACTGACTCAAATCAAAGAACGTGTCACCCGCTTGGCCGACACCCTCGATGAGATGGTGGTGATCGGCAACAATCACTACCGGGGGGCCGAATTGGCCAATGCCATTGAATTAAAATCCATTATCACCGGCAAAAAACAGCCCGTCCCCACCGGCCTCCTAAAGACCTACCCCGACCTAGAACGGATCGCCTTACCGGAGCCGGATGAAGACCAACTGCTGTTTTGAGACAAGGATCACAGATCACAGATCGCGGATCACTGACTACAGACCCACAGACCTACTGACCCACAGACCCACTAAAACAATGCGTACCCCCTTACTAGCCGTCAAGAGCTACTACAGCCTACTACGGGCCTCTGTCTCTGTGCGTCGCTGGTGCGAGGCGGCGCTGGGTTTCGGCTATGACACGGTGGCGCTGACAGACACCAACTCCCTGAGTGGGGCCGTTGATTTTTCCCAGACGGCTCGCGAGCTGGGGGTGTATCCCATTCTGGGTGCAGAGATCTTGACGGCAAACGAACAGGTCCTATTTCTGATCAAAACAGAAGAGGGCTACCAAAATTTATGTCGACTGATCAGTGCCCGGCATCTCGACCGTAAATTCGACTTGATCGAGTTCTTGCCAGAGGTCTGCCAGGGGCTTGTCTGCATCTGTCATCAGTGTGATGTGATTGAACGGTTGAAGCCGATCTTTGCCCGTGAGGATCTGTTCGCTCATCCCGACGTCCAAGTGGATGTTGAGCCCATTGCCTGGCGTGCCTTCACCATTCTGGAAGAAGGGGACATCACCGTCAGCCGTCTTCTGATGGAGATACGCAGACTGAGCGGCGACGGGGCCGGTCCACCCGGCCATTACGGTTTTAATCCCTTGCTCGGAGAGCGACAGTGGGCGCAGCTTTTCCAGAGCTGCCCCCGGGCCCTGGACAATGCCAAGCAGGTGGCCAAACGCTGTGACTTTGATCTGCTGGGACGCGCTATGATCTTTCCCAGGCCCAGGCAGATTCGGACCGACCCGCGACATCGTGAACTGGCCCGACTCTGTCACCGGGGGGCGGCGCAGCGCTATACCCTGCTCGATCGAGAGATCGTCAAACGCCTGGAGTCGGAACTCCATGCCATTGAAGTCCACGGTTTTAGCGATTACTTTTTGGTGGTCTATGAGATCGTGCAGTTTGCCAAGGCGCAGGGCATACCGGTGGAAGTGCGCGGCTCCGCCGCCGGCTCGTTGGTCTCCCATGTCTTGGGGTTTACGCGGGTCTGTCCGGTCCGGAACAATCTCTACTTCGAGCGATTTCTCAATCCGGGCCGTACCGATTGCCCCGATATTGATATCGATTTCTGCTGGCGCCGTCGTGATGAGGTCATCCGCTTCTGTTACGAGCATTGGGGAGAGGACCATGTGGCCATGGTGTGCAACATAAACCGGTTTCGCAAACGGGGGGCGATCCGCGATGTGGCCCGGGCTCTGGGTTATCCCCCTGAGCAAGTGGACCAAATTGCCCAACAGGTCCGAGGTCACGGCCCTGTCTACGACCTTGCGGAGAAACTGATCGGTATCCCGCGTCACTTGGGCGTCCACTGCGGGGGCATTGTGATAACCCCCGAACCGACGGCCTGCTTGGCCCCACTCACCTGGTCGACCAAGGGAGTCATTATCACGCAGTATGACAAGCGGGCGGTGGAGCCGGCCGGACTGGTGAAGATCGATCTCTTGGCGAATCGCGCCCTGTCCACCGTCCAT
>JADFHU010000014.1 GCA_022567055.1 Planctomycetota bacterium | reverse complement strand
GCCCTTCCCCACATTGGGGGCTCTTAACAAAAGCGGGGTCCCAACACTGGCAGATGCTCGCCCCTTGGTCTCTGATTCTCGTCAGCCCATCTCGTCGAAATTCACGGGTTCCTCTGCTAGTTCAGCACAGCATCCCGCTGACGGGACTGAACCGGGACTTTACCATGGCAATGGTTGGGTTGCAAGCGCTGCACCCAGGCATGAAAAAAGCGGCGTCACTCGCAAGTGATCGCCGCTAGGATGCGAAATCTAGGCGTCGAAACTGGTCTTAGCGGTGTCTGCCGCCGCCAGTTGCAGCCTCACCGTCCTCTGGCACGACCGCCGCCGCCGCCACCGGCCGCGTCGGGGCTCTCTTGAATGAGCCAGGAGTCTTTGCGATTCAGGGGATCTTGGGTGCCATACACCTGCACCAGCTCACCCTTGAGATCCTTCTGGCTGCCGCTCATGAAGGTCATTCTCGTGGCACGGGTGTAAATGTTGTCGTTTTCCGTGCCGGCGTAGGACCTCTTCTCGAAGCTAACATGGCTATCCAGGAAGAGGACGTTCTGTCCATCGCCCTGGTGGGCCTTCGAGTTGCCGATTCGTGCCGTGTCAGAGGTGCCCTGGCTATAAGCGGGGATCTCATCTTCATCAGGAAGGAAGTCGGCGAAGGATTCGGGCGACTCAGGCGTCGGAATCCAGGGGTTTCTGTCGGCCGCGATGGCCATGGTGGGAGCCGATGAGACGGTCAGTGAGTACTGGTTGAAGGGGTGGTGATAGGAATAGCTGACGTACTCGGTGGGCTTCTCTTGAGAATTCCATGGGCCGAAGTCCCAGGCGTCGATGAGTTCGAAATCGGAACGGGATGCCTTTTGTCCGACCTCGGAGAGTTTGAACTCTCGGGTGTCCGTCTCGCCCTTGCAGACGAACTGCTTGGGCGTCACTTCGGCATACTTGACCAACAGATAGAAGTTGGACGTGACCGTCGTTGTGCCCGGCTGGTTACTCGTGCTTGTGCCCGTGCCGAATGCCATTCGGCGGGTGATGCCATCCCATAGAGGGATTTGGTTAGACCAGGTGTTCCGCCGACCACCGGCCTTGGGCAGCTCATCGTCGTAGTCGTTCGAGTAGATGAGCATGGCCTTGCCGATACCCGAGAGATTGGTTCCACAGGTCATCCTGAAGGCCAACTGGCGCACACGCGCCAGTGCCGGCATCAGAATACCCATCAACAGAGCGATGATCGCGATAACGACCAAGAGCTCGACCAAGGTAAAGCCTTTTCTTCTCATGTGTCATCTCCTTACATAAATGTGGCGCAATGAATTCGCTTGCCCGACCTACTACTGCATACGCTGCAGAAACCTAGAAAAATGCCGGTTGTTCCTTGAGTCCGCCGCGATTCATTGACGTTCATTTCAATTCTGAGGTCGGAAAACACCCAGGCGGACTCAACATCAGCTTTCAAGGCCTTATTTACCGATTGCGAGATTGCTCCGCAATGCTACAGAAGCAATACCAATGCCGCTACTCCGGCGGGCAGGAGGAAGGGAGGTATGATAGAAAGGCGAAGAGAAATAATAACAGTCTTAGAATTATGAAATTCTCATTAACCCAAACCTACCTGTCACCGATGACCATGCTACACCAATCGTCAGATCTTTGTCAAATGAATTTCGGGAAAAGCGTGACCCGGTTGAAGTTTTTTTGTAGCTCCTCTAGAATGCCCCCGTTCAGGCTAGAAAGGAAACGCTCTCATGGCCATACAGAGCACGGAACCTACGGTGGAACGTGTCCGAAAGCACAATCAGGGCCATTTGCTGGCCTTTTTCGATGAGCTAAACGAAGCGCAGAGGGGCAATCTTCTGGATCAGCTGGACGGCCTACCCTGGTCCAGCCTCCCCCGGTGGATCGAACAACACGTCAAAACCGATCATTCGCCCCACATCCCCGACCGGCTGAAGCCGGCTCCCTCTTTTCCTCCCGTGCCGAGGGACGGTCAGATGACGAAAAAGTATGCCGAGGCCTGCGCTCTAGGTGAGACCCTGATCGCTCAGGGCAAAGTCGGCGCTTTCGTGGTCGCGGGGGGGCAGGGGACGCGTTTGGGCTTTGGCGGGCCCAAAGGTGCATATCCCATCAGTCCGATCAAAGAAAAATCACTCTTTCAGATGTTTGCCGAACAAATCCTCGCCACGTCGAAGCGCTATGGGGCCGTCTGTCCCTGGTACATCATGACGAGTCCTCTGAACCATGCCCAGACCCAGGCCATTTTTCATAAGAACGATTTCTATGGGCTCGATCCGGAGACGGTCTTCATGTTCCAGCAGGGGACTCTGCCCAATTTCTCCCTGGAGGGCAAGATTCTCCTCTCGGCCAAGGACCGCGTCGCCTCCTCTCCCGATGGGCATGGGGGTAGCCTGAGGGCGCTCTTTGCAAGCGGCGCCACGGCGGACATGAGCGGGCGGGGGCTGGACTATCTGAGTTATTGGCAGGTGGACAACCCCCTGATCAGGGTCTTCGACCCCCTCTTCATCGGTCTTCATGTATTAGAGGGGGCCGAGATGTCCTCCAAGGCCATCACGAAGACCGGACCCAGGGAAAAAGTGGGGAATTTCTGTCAGGTTGATGGGAAGATCAGGGTGATCGAGTATAGCGATCTGCCGGACCCACTGGCGCGACAGACCAAGGATGACGGTTTCCTGGTCTTCGAGTTGGGCAACATCGGGATTCACATGGTGAACAGGACCTTTGTCGAGAGGCTCAACGTGGGCGAGTTTTCTCTGCCCATTCACCGTGCCGTCAAGAAGATTCCCTATGTGGATCCGTCCGGCGAGCGGATCGATCCGCAAGAGCCGAATGGTGTAAAACTGGAGACCTTTGTCTTCGATGCGCTTCCCCTCGCCTCCAAATCCATCGTCTTGCAGACGGTCCGAGCGGAGGAGTTTGGCCCGGTCAAGAATGCGACCGGCGTCGATAGTGCCGAGACCTCGCGGCAGATGCAGAGCGAACGGGCTGTCGCATGGCTTGAAGCGGCCGGCCTGAGCGTGCCGCGCCAGGACCAGGTCGTCCAGTGCACCGTGGAGATCGCACCGAGTTTCGCCTTGAGCGCCCAGGACGTTGAGGCCAGGGTGGACCAAGTCCCACCGATCAAGCCCGGTGACCGGCTTTATTTGGCCTAGCGTTGATTGGGGGCCTGCTTGCGCCCGCCGGATCCGGAGAAACGTCTGGGGTTGCTTCGTCGGTGCGGCGGAACAACACGCGTCGAAGCGCCGCCGGCCTGCGGCGCGAATCCTTCGAACTTGCCGAAGATCATCTTGCCCGCGGAGGTCTGCAGAGAGCTGGTGACGCTAATGCTGATCTCCCTGCCGATCTTGTCGCGTGCCCCTTCCACGACGATCATGGTCCCGTCGTCCAGATAGGCGATGCCCTGATCCGCTTCCTCACCTGGTTTGATGATTTTGACGTACATGGGCTCACCCGGCAGCGCCACGACTTTGAGCATGCTCGCCAAATCGTTGATGTTGAGCACATCGACGCTGCGAACCTTGGCGACTTTGCCGAGGTTGTAGTCGGTGGTGCACAGGCGTCCATTGTGTATCTTGGAGAAGGCCACGAGCTTCTGGTCTACCCCCGTGAGTTCTTCTATCTCGGCTACGATGGAGTCGTCAATTTCGACATCGATGACCGAGCTGCTTTGCATCTTGTTGAGTATGTCCAGACCTCGTCTGCCGCGGTTTCTCTTGAGCTTGTCCGCGGAGTCTGCGATCAGCTGTAATTCGTTGAGCACAAACCGGGGGACCAACACCGTCGCGTCGAACATCTTGCTCTCGCACAGGTCGGAGATGCGACCATCTACAATGGCCGAGGTATCCAAGATCAGGGGCCGAGACCCTTTGGTCTGCTTGGCGAATTCAACGTAAGGTATAATGAAACGGACGTCGTCCTTGGTGCGCATGACCACCGTAATCGTGAGATAACAGATACACACACTCAGGAAGATCTTGATCGCCGTGATGGCTTCCTCATAGAGATCGACGCGCCACGCTTTCATGGCCGTGTCGACGATCTGCGTGAGTACAAAGCTGATGAGGATTCCAACCAGCAGACCGAAAAACACCCCGGCGAACGCGCTGAGTTTTTTCTTGGGGGTTAGAATCTCCAGCAGCGATACCAGGATGCCCATGGTGCAACCACAGATCACCATGGTCCACCAACTCGCTGGGTGTTTGCTATCTGTGAGCGTCTCGTCTCCGGCATAGGTAAACAGGACGCTCACGATGACCACGATAAAGACGAGCCGAAAAATCCAGAGTAGCATGCGTTTTCCACTCCTTTAGATGAGAGTATCGTGCAAACGGTTGTCCACGAGAACGAATCTGGCGAATCCGATCATGATCGGATTGTACCGAGCGCAAGGGGTGATATCAACTCCTAACATTAATCCACAACTCATCCACAACGTGGAGTTGCGCGGTGCAAAACTTGTTCACAACATTTTTTTTCAGGGCGCAAGATCAATGAGGTCAACACGATCAAGGGAGTGGAAAAGAAACATAGCAAAACAGCGTTGATAACTTTCACCAACTCCTGATAATAGCGACCTGTCGCTAGAGTATGTAATGTCTCTTGCTGATCGCTCTTTAGGAACCTGAACGAGTCGGCAAGTTTTGGGTGGAACGCCATTGACGATCAATCTGCTGGAGAGCTTAGATGCCGGGCACGATCACGGATGAGAGTCCTAGTTCAACGTCGTCACAAATCGAGGCGATTGCCAAATCGCTGGCGCGGGAGATCGGAGCGGAAAAGTACCGTATCTGGTTTGACGGATCGGCGCAACTGTCCCTTGAAAAGGGATGCCTGCAGGTGGGCGTTGCGAATGCATTCACCGCGCGCTGGATCAAGAGTCACTTCGCGTCGAACATCGAGCGGGCGGCTGAGTCTGTGTTGGGCCGTTGTCCGAGAGTCACCTTCTCGGTCCTCGCCGAACTGACGGCGAGGCGTCCTGCCAAGATCGACAAGCGTGATTCCGCTGCGCTGAATGCGAGTCGGACACCTGCAGTGCGTGGCGGCGTGGCGCCACAGAATTCGAGACGGGCCTTGCGGCTCCATCTGGACACCTTTGTGGTGGGGCCCTCCAATGAGTTGGCCTACAATGCGGCCCAGATCGCCGTGCGCGAACAGGACAGTCCGTTCAACCCTCTGTTCATTCACGGCGGTTATGGTGTGGGCAAGACCCATCTCCTCCAGGGAATCTGCAATGCCGTGTCCCAGTGTCGGCCGGAAACGAATTGGCTGTATCTGTCTGCGGAGGACTTCGCCAATCAATTCATACTCGGGCTGAAAACCCGCAAGCTCGAGCAGTTTCGTCGTCGCATGCGTCAGACGGATCTGTTGGCCATTGATGACATCCATTTCCTCTCCAACAAGCCTTCTACGCAAGAAGAGTTTCTCCATACCTTTAACTCTATCAATCTGGCGGGCAAGCAGGTGGTGTTGGTTTCGGATGCATCGCCAAAGATGATCGGACAGCTTTCCGAGAAGTTGGTCAACCGCTTCGTGTCGGGTATGGTCGTCAAGATTGATGCCCCGGATTTCGCCACACGATGCAAAATCTGCGAACAGTGCGCGCGGACCATGATCCCTACCGCCTTTAAAGCAAAGCTTGCGGCCGGAAGCAAAGCGCCGGAGGTGTCACCCGACGTGGTACACTACATCGCCCACAGCGTGCGGACGAATATTCGCGAACTGGAAGGGGCACTGCTGAAGGTCATCGCATTTGCCGCGTTGCAGGGTAAGAGGATGACGTTGACCATGGCAAAACATGTGTTGGCGGAGCACGTGGAACGCTGTGACCCCATTGTCCATCTGTCTGATATCGAGACTGCGGTGGCCCAGTTTTTTGGCACGAGCCAAGCCCATATACACTCCAACAAGAAAGACAAGACGGTCTCCGTCGCCCGCCACTTCAGCATGTTTTTGGCACGTAAGCACACCAAGATGTCTTCGTCGGAGGTGGGCCGACTGATGGGCAATAAGAATCATGCCACCGTCTTGGTGGCATGCAAGAAGGTAGAAGATCTCATCAAGCGAGACGCCGACGTCCACTGGCGTAGTGCGGCAGGCAACAAGGTGGCCCGGGCCCGAGAGGTGATCAAGGGGCTCGAGAGCTGCATCTCCCGATAGCGGTGGATCCCAGACAGCACCGCTTTGTCCTCCCGGGGGGGGATCGACCTGGTGTGATGGCGGTCTTTTTCAACCTCATGTTTTGCCCCGACGGACTCGTTTTGCATACTTTAGGAGGTCAGTCTCAGCAGAGTCAGAGCAATAGAGACCAGCCTGGGCCAGTGGAGGAGGGGAAGGGGATGTACTATCTAGGAAGCGTTCTACAGGAGGGTTATTCTGCCCATACGGTGATGCAGCAGGCCTTCAATCGTACGGAAGAGGCGATGGACGCCTTAGACATGAGTGAATCTTCCGAGAACACCAGTGATGCCGCCATCATCGGCAACCTGCTACAGGGCGAGACTGCGGCCCAAAACCGCACGATCTACCATGCCAACTCAGCCATTTCTATGATGCAGACCTTTCGTGAGGGGGCCCGCACGATTGCCAATACCCTGGCAGGGATGAGTACCATTGCTGCCCGGGCGGCAACGGGTGTCTACTCCAGTCTGGAGGTAGAGGCGATGCAGGATCAGTTCAATGATCTGGGCATTCGCGTCAATAGGACGGCCAAAAAGACCCGCTATGGCCCCTACCGACTGCTAGACAAGGACGAGCAAAATGTCTCCTTTGCCCTTGGCACCGGCTTCAGCGTCTCTTTGGACCGTAAGGACCTTGGCATTGACACCGAGCCGTTGAGTCTTGAGCGAGATGCCAAGGGCGTGATCGTTAGGCTCAATCAGTTTGTAGCTGAGGCCACGGCATACGGCAACCATCTAGACGAAGTAAGAGCGGTAATGCAACAGCAGGTCGCGATGGCAGAATATGACATTAGCCAGGCCATGGGCTATAGCATGCACATCCCCAACGCGGAGTTCGCCAAGGGAGTCGTCAAGGAGGCCGTTGCCGCCGTGACGGCAGACAACAAGGTTGCCCTGCAGGCACAGGCCAAGCCCAGTTCCATGACGCTCATGCTGGCGCGAGACAATCTGGCCAAGCCCTATCGTTGGTCCACCTAGTCGTACTATTGACCCGTCAGTTTGAAGAGGTTGCCGGGGAGTGACTTCACCAGGCCTTTGAGTTGGAGTGAGACCAAGTCCGCGGTGACCTTACCCACCGGCAGGCGGGTGTGGCCCGTGATGTGATCGGCATGCCGGGGCTCCTGGCCCAGACAGCCGTAGATTAACTGCTCCGTCTTCGTAAGGTGGTCGATCACGGGTTGTTTCTTTGTCCGCTCTTTCTCGGACAGTTCTTCGAGGGATGTCTGAACGTGGTCTTGCATCTCCGCGCCTATCGCTCCCAACGATGACACGATGTCTTCGATCGACTCGACCAGGACGGCCCCCTGTTTCAAGAGCTGGTGTGGTCCTCGGCTGAGAGGAGAGTCAATGCGTCCCGGCACGGCCAGGACCTCACGATTGTTCTCCAGGGCCATCCGTGCCGTGATCATGGCCCCCGACCGCGGACCGGCCTCCACGATCATCGTGGCCAGGGACATTCCGGCGATGATGCGGTTGCGGGTGGGGAAGTGTTCGCTTTTGGGTGCCGCGTCCATCGGCAGTTCGCTGAGGCAGGCCCCGTGCGTGGAGATCTCTTCGAAGAGTTTCTTGTGTTCAGGCGGATAGCACCGCGCCAGGCCACATCCTTGCACCGCCAGTGTCTGACCGCCGGCCGAAAGGGCTCCACGGTGGGCCGCCGCGTCAATGCCACGGGCCATGCCGGACACAATCGTAAAATCGGCATTCGCCAACAGATGGGCGAAACGAGCCGCCTGTTCCTGCCCGTAGAGACTGCAGTCGCGTGAGCCCACGATCGCCACGCAGAGAGGGTGCCGGCGCGTCAACTCCCCTTTGACATAGAGGATCGGCGGTGGGTCATATATCCGCTTCAGAGGCGTGGGATAGCGTGGATCCGCCATGTGGATGAGGTGAACACCCTGTCTCTGGGCCGCGTCCAGCTCTCTCTGCGGGTCCCTCTGGCTCAGAGAGCTGAGTATACGACTCGCCTTGGCCGGACCTATCCCTTCGATCCGGGCAAACTCATCTGCCTTGGCACCCAGCGCGTTATCGACGCCGCCGAAATGGTCGAGGATGCGGTGAAAGAGGGTAGGGCCGACGCCGTCGGCCTGGATCAGGGCCAACCAGCGGTCAATGTTTGGGGCGTGTTGCGAGTGTTCGGACATTGCGCTCTCGTTCAGGCTGGCTTTGTCGGAAAACTTGCTCGTCGGCCCGAGAGCGAGCAGTTTTTTCGCCTGGCAAAGACGGCGAAGCAGGCGATATTGGTTTCATCGTCGATGGAGCCGGATGCAGCCAGGCGGAAAAAGGGCCGCTCGAAGCCAGATCGAGTTTTCCGACACAGCCTAGGCCGACTCTAGCGGATCGACAGAAATGAGCAAGTCCCGATGCCCGATAAAGATGCTAGGCCCAAGTGTGATACCCGCTTTTTTCGGTGATTCGTGGGTGTCTGTTAACTGTTCGCCTCTATCCGCCGATAGGGCCATTGGTTTCGACCCCTCGCCCACCAGAGACTCCGGCGGGGTTCGAATCAAACGGGAGTAAGGTGATGAAAAGATTGCCCAGGTGACATGGATTGGAAGATCTGTTGTTGGGCGGGAGGGTATCATAGCATTTGACGCAACCATCAAAGAGTACCTCAGAGAGATCGATGCCGCTTCGCTACTCACGGGGGAACAGGAGCACGAGCTGGGTCAGTTGGTCGTGAAGCAGAACGATCCCTGGGCCAGAGAGCAGCTAGTCCGCAGCAACCTCAGACTCGTGGTGAACATCGCCAAGAAGTATGGCGGTCGGGGCATCAGTCTGGGGGATCTCATCGAAGAGGGCAATCTGGGCCTGATCAAGGCCGTCGATTATTTCGACCCGGAACGGGGCACCCGCTTCAGCACCTACGCTGCCTGGTGGATCAAACAGGGGATCAAACGCGCTTTACTAGAAAATGTCCAGCCGGTGCATGTTCCTACCTATATGGTGGCGCTGATCAATCAGTGGCGCAAGACCGCCTCAGAGCTGGAGGCCCAGTTGGGGCGGAGACCCACGCTGGAGGAGATGGCGGACATTATGCAAGTGCCGAAGAAGAAGGCCAAGAACATCAGCCGCATTGTGGACCTGATCGCGGGCAGTACGGAGAGTCTGGGCGGTGGCGAAGACTCCGATGAGAATGCGGCCCTGGAGGCGACCATCGAGGACAAACAGGCCGCTCTTCCTGGCGATTGCATGGAGGAGATGGAGGAACTGGCCAAAGCCGTGCGTCTGCTGGACCAGATTGACCCCCGGGAGGCCTCTGTCCTCCGGTGGCATTACGGTTTGGGCAACAAGGCTCCCCTGACGCTCAGAGAGATCGGCGAGAAGCTGGGACTGACGCGTGAACGGATTCGACAGATCCGCCGCGACGCGTTGGCAAAGCTCTGCGCCTTCATGAGCGAAGCGGAATAGGGGCGCATCGCGAAAAAGCTTGCTTTTGCGATGGTCCACCTTCAGAATACGCGGCAAAAGGCATGAACCTGTTTTTTGCGAATCATGGAAAGAGCGTATGGTGGATCAACGCACGGACCTCCGCGGCTTTATCCGGGCCATTCCCGATTGGCCCAAACCCGGAATCCTGTTTCGTGATATAACCCCCCTGTTGGCCAATCACAACGCCCTCCTGGCGGCGGTCGACGAACTCTGCGCGGACTATCATGACGCCGGCATTGACGCGGTGGCGGCCGTTGAGGCGCGGGGCTTCATTTTTGGCACAGCGGTCGCTGAGAGACTCGCTGCCGGCTTCATTCCGATTCGCAAGCAGGGCAAGCTGCCCTACGAGACCCACAGCGTGACCTATGACCTGGAGTACGGAACGGATACCCTGGAAATACATGTCGATGCTATGGCCGCAGGAGCGCAGGTGTTGCTCGTCGACGATCTATTGGCGACCGGCGGGACCATGGCGGCTGCCTGCCGGCTGGTGGAGGCGGTCGGGGGCGTCGTTGCCGGCATCTCTTTCCTGATTGACCTGGAAGACCTTGGAGGCCACGCCAAGCTGGATGGCTACCGCATTAGCAAGGTCATCACGTATTAGGCCGTTCGAACACCGATCGAGCGTTCGGCGCGGGCTAAACCAATTCTGTGGCAACCGGCTTGGAGTCATCTATGGTGATAAAACCAAAAATCTTTGCCAATGTGTGTATCAATGCCCATCCTTTGGGCTGTGCCGCACAGGTGGAGGATCAAATCAACTATGTGAAATCGACCGGCTCGCTCGAGGGGCCCAAACGCGTCTTGATCATCGGCGCGTCCGACGGCTATGGCCTGGCAAGCCGCATCGTTTCGGCTTTTGCCTGCGGAGCGGACACGATCGGGCTTTCCTACGAACGGGCTCCCCGGCCCAAGCGGACGGCCAGTTCCGGTTGGTACAAGACGGCGGCCTTCATGAAACAGGCTACCGCCGCCGGCCTCGGCGCCTGGAGCATTGACGGTGACGCCTTCTCGAAAGAGATCAAGCAGGAGACGGCTGATGCACTCCGCACACACCTCGGGCAAATCGACATGTTGGTCTATAGCATCGCCGCACCCCGTCGACTTGACCCGGAGACGGGGGAAGTTTATTCGTCGGTGATCAAACCGATTGGCGCTCCCTATACCGGCAAGACCATGGATTTTCAGACGGGTGTCGTCAGCGAAGTGACCGTCCACCCAGCCACCGACCAGGAGGTTGAGCACACGATCAAGGTGATGGGTGGCGAAGACTGGCGGCTCTGGATTGACATGCTGCTGCAAGAGCGTTTGCTCGCCCAGGATTTCTTGACGGTCACATACACCTATGTGGGTCCGGAAGCGACGCGGGCCACCTACCGGGACGGGACCATTGGCAAGGCCAAAGAAGACCTGGAGCAGACCGCTATCGATCTGGGTCAAGTCCTCAGTCCCGTTGACGGCAAGGCCTGTATCAGCGTCCAAAAGGCCATTGTCACCCGTGCCAGCGCCGTCATTCCGGCCGTTCCACTCTACATGTCCTTGCTCTATCAGGTCATGAAGTCAAAGGGGCTCCACGAGAACTGCATTCAGCAGATCAACCGGCTGTACCGAGAGTTCCTTTTCACCGACGGTGACGTCCCAACCGACAAGCAGAGTCGCATTCGACTGGATGACTGGGAGATGCGAGAAGACGTCCAGGCCGACGTCATGGATCTTTGGCACCGGGTGACCACCGAAAACGCCGCGGAATTGGCCGATATCAAGGGATTCCAAGAAGACTTTCTCCATCAGCACGGTTTCGGCTTGCCCCGCGTCGATTACGTGGAAGACGTCGATCCCATGCTCGTATAAGGCCCCGCCTTGGCAAGGACCAGGCGGTCATGTCCTTGGAAATCTTTCTCTAACACAATTTCCCGGAATAGGCCCGTTTGCTCCAACAATTGACGTAGGGCCGTCTCCTGTCGAAATCCCATTTCCATCATCAGGACGCCCTCGGGCTTCAGATGGTCGCCAATCTCCTGTAGTATGCGCCGGTAGATATCCAGGCCTTCGTCGCCGGCCCGCAGCGCCAGTTCCGGCTCATAGTCCTTGACGTTTCTATCCAGCCCCTCGAATTCCAAAGTGCTTACATAGGGGGGATTGCTCACCACCAGGTCGAAGCGCCGTTGTAGCAGTGGCGTAAAAAGATCGCCCTGCAGCAGTTCAATGCGCTCGCTCAGACTGTGCTTGTGTATGTTTGCCCGCGCGATGGCGATCGCCTCTCCCGAGATGTCCGTGGCGGTGACCTGGACCCGGTCACAGTTCTTGGCCAAGGCCACCGCGATGCAGCCGCTGCCTGTGCAGAGGTCAAGCACCTGCGGATTGTCTCCATAGCCACGTATCGCCTCAATGGCATGTTGCACCAAAAGTTCGGTCTCCGGCCGGGGAATGAGACAGCCCGGTTGCACGTCGAACTCGATCGAGTAGAACTCCGACTTTCCCACCAGATAGCCAACAGGCTCATGCTCGCCCGCACGTTTGACCAGTGACCGCAAGGACGCCAGTTCAGCGGGGGACAGGACCCGATCAAACTGCGTGTACAGTTCGATACGCCGTAGTCCCAGGACATGGGTCAATAGTAGTTCAGAACACAGACGAGGCGCGTCCACCTGCTTATCCGCCAGGAAGAGCGTCATCCAGTCCAGCAAGGCCTTTATCGTCCAAGTCGCCAAACGCCAACCTTAAGGGTCCCTAGATGTAGACCTTATCCATCATGCGGGGGAAGGGGATGCATTGGCGAATGTGCTTCTCGCCCGTGATCCAGGCCACCGTGCGCTCGACGCCCAAGCCAAATCCGCCATGGGGCACAGAGCCATACTTCCTCAGATCGAGATACCAGCCATAGTCCTGGGGATCGAGCCCCTCTTCCTGGGTTCGCCCGAGCAGGAGGTCGTAGTCATCTTCCCGCATCGACCCGCCGATGATTTCACCGAAACCGGCCGGGGCCAAACAGTCGAAGTTCTCGACGACCCGCTCGTCCGATCGATCGCTCTTCATGTAGAAGGCCTTACAAGTCTTGGGGTAGTGCGTTACGAAGAGGGGCTTGTCGTGCATCATGGAGAGAATGGTTTCGTCCGACCCTCCCAGGTCCTTGCCCCACTGGAAATTGGCGGCCAATTCGGTGTGCTCGGGATGATTGAGAATCTTGGTCTCTAATTCACTGAGATCCGCCCCCAGGGTGATCAGTTCGGCGGCGTTCTTCTCCCGTTGCCACTGCTTCAACGAGTCCTTTTGTTGCGCTTCCAGGTCGGCGATCTTTTGCTCCAGCGTTCGCTTCCGGGCCTCGAAGTGCTGCAGTTCGTTCGCCATAAAGGCCGTGGTCCTGTCCGAGGTCAGGAGGTCGACGGCCTCCGAGTAGGTGAGACGATAGAAGGGCGGCGTGATCTTCTCCAGGGCCTCGATGTCGGCGTCCAGACTCTCCAGCTCCTTGCGGTTGTCCCGGAGGACCCGGGCGACAGTGGACGCCACAAACCGTTCGGCCAGCTCCAACAGGCCGGGTAAATCGATAAAGGCCACCTCCGGTTCCACCATCCAGAACTCCGTGAGATGACGACGTGTCTTGCTCTTTTCGGCCCGGAAGGTAGGCCCAAAGCAGTAGACCTTGCGGAAGCTCATCGCGGCCGATTCCAGATAGAGTTGCCCGGTCTGAGCCAGGTGGATCGGATCTCCGAAGTAGTCCACCTCAAAGAGCGATCCGACTTCCTCCCCAGCGATCGTCGTCAAGATGGGGGTATCGATGAGCGTGAAGCCGTTTTCATTGAAGAAGTGACGGATCGCATCGATGACCGTGTGTCGAATCTTGCCGATGGCCCACAGCCGCCCCGAGCGCAGGTGCAAATGGCGGTGCTTCATGAGAAAGTCGACGCCATGGGCCTTGGGAGTGATCGGGTAGTCCGTGGCCCGATGGATGACCTGGGCGTCCGTCACCGCCAATTCGTACCCCCCGATGCTCCGTTCTTCCCGACGTACCCGTCCGGTTAGACTCAGGGAAGACTCCTGCCCCAAGTGTTTGATTTCAGCGAACAGGTCCTCCGCGATCTTGCCCTTTTCGATGACGCACTGACAGACGCCCGTCCCGTCCCGCAGCACCAAGAATTGGATCTTCCCCGAGGGCCGATTGCGTTGCATCCAACCCACCAGGCTGACTTCGGATCCAACAAAGTTCTCCAGCGCATCGACCGTTGTTTTTGTCGTCATTTGCGTCATCCTTCAAGAAATCCTCCCTGTCCGCCGCAGGATCCTGTTTGGTCCTGCCGATCCGGGGAGGCATAGCTTATCTCACGCCCCCCGGGAATGCAATTGTCATGTCAACTCCTGCGGGTTATCCCTTACAGGAAACCGTAAAACCTGACTCAATGGAAGGAATATGCTCAAGCTATATGGCATCACAGCTGCGACCTGCTATAATTAAAGCCTCGACACGGCGACTGCCTGGTGTGCGGTCGTCGCTCGCACTGACAACAAGGACTCGAATTATGAGGGTCTGCCCTGACCTGCTCGGGGCATATATTTGGAGAAAAACGTTTCTCAGTGCTTACCGTCTGGTCAGTAATTAGATCATCTTAATGTTAATCTTGATGGAGGAATATGATGTGTAGAAGAGTGGTTTCGTTCCTGGTAGTTGTGTCTTTGCTCGGTCTGGTCAACGGTGCTTGGGCTGATTTGCTGGCCTACTGGCAGTTTGATGAAGGCAGCGGTGATACCGTCGAAGATATGTCGGGCAATGGGAATCACGGCACGATCGAAGGTGCCGAGTGGGTAAATAATGCCATATTTGGATCCGCCCTGCAATTCGATGGTGTTGACGACCGCGTCGTCGTACCCGACAGTGCCAGCCTGCACCCGCAAACGGGTGACATCACCGTAGAAGGCTGGGTCAACGTGGCGTCCGATCCCAAGGCGTGGACCAACGCGGGACCGTTGGTGTACAAAGGCGGTGCCTACCAATGGGCGGTGGAGAATAACGCCGGTGCGCTCTGGTTGGGCATCTGGGGCGGTCGTCTCGAGTCAGAAGGTTTGCACGATTTTGCAGACGTCTTGGGCGAGTGGCATCATGCGGCATCGACCTATGACGATGTCACCCAGAGGGCGGAGATCTACCTTAATGGCGAGCTTGTCATTTCCGGCACGATCGCCGCGGCCATCGATCAAACTGCGAATACGCTCTACATTGGCTACAAAGAGGATGGAAATAGCTGGTATCACGGCATTATCGATGAGGTGCGGATTTGGGATAATGTACGCACTCAGCAAGAGATTGTGGACAACATGAACCCATTCCCGCCCGGGATAGCCCTCATGCCGAGTCCTGCCCATGAAGCATTGGATGTTGCCCGTGACACCCCACTGAGCTGGTCTCCCGGAGACTTTGCCGCCAAGCACAATGTCTATTTGGGAACGCAGTTTGAGGATGTCAACAACGCCAGTGCCGAGAACGGCGCCGGCCTGCTGGCCAGTCAGGGACAGGAGGGGACCTCCTTCGATCCAGGGCGTCTTGATTTCGGTCAGACCTACTATTGGCGTGTGGATGAGGTGAATGGTGCGCCAGACTTTACCGTCTACAAGGGTGACGTTTGGAGCTTCACGGCAGAGCCTTTCTCTATTGCGATCATGGATGTGAGTGCCACCGCCTCCAGCGCATTGGGTGCTAACAATGGGCCGGAAAAAGTCGTCGACGGGTCAGGCTTGAATGCCCTGGAGCAGCATGGCATTGCGGCCTCCGACATGTGGCTGAGCGGCCCGGGCGACCCGGCCGTTTGGATCCAATTTGCCTTCGACAAGGCCTACAAGCTCGATGAGATGTGGGTCTGGAATTCCAATCAGACCATCGAACCCTTCCTGGGATTTGGCGCCAAGGATGTCACCATCGAGACCTCCACAGACGGAGAGGCGTGGACCGCTCTGGCCGGCATCCCGCCCTTCGCCCAAGCCCCCGGTGCGGAGGGCTATGAGCACAACACGACTGTCGCATTCGGTGGGGTCACTGCCCGCTACGTACGCATAAGTATTGGCAGCGGTTATGGGTTTGTGCCGCAGTATGGTCTCAGTGAGGTCCGTTTCTACTCTATCCCCACCCTTGCCACCCTGCCCCATCCTGTGGCTGGGTCGCTCAATGTCGCGCCGGATCTAACCCTCTCCTGGGGGCGAGATGGGCGGGAAGCCGGTCAACACGAGATCTACCTGGGACCCGATCCCAATAATCTACCCCAGGTCGGCAGTGTCAGCGAAAGCAGCTTCGCTACCCTGTCGGAGAATCTGGACCTGATCCAAACCTATTACTGGCGTGTCGATGAAGTCAATGATGCCGAGAGTCCCAGCACCTGGGTCGGAGACGTCTGGAATTTTACGACGGCCGATAGCATCGTCATCGATGGCATGGAGGGTTACAAAGACGAAGAGTTCTTCGAGATCTGGGCCACCTGGGTGGACGGATTTGATGATCCTGCCAATAATGGGGCCATTGTAGGTGCAGTTCCGGCACTGGGCGACTTTTCGCCAGAAACAACGATCGTCTATGGCGGTGGCCAATCGCTGCCCATCCACTTCGACAACTCGGGTGCGCCTCGCTCCGAAGCCACGCGGTCCTTTGATGCCGCCCAGGATTGGAGCAAGCACGGCGTGCAGGGCCTGGTGCTCTCATTCCAGGGTAGCCTGGCCAACACCGGCGGTCGTCTCTACGTGAAGATCAACGACACCCAGGTCGTCTATGACGGTGATCAGACGGACTTGATGCGAATCGGCTGGCATAAGTGGACCATCGACTTGGCTGCATTGCCAGCCGCCACCCGCGGCGCCGTGAACTCGCTCACCATCGGCATCGACAGTGGCGGTACGGGCGTTGTCTACATCGACGACATCCTCTTGACGCCCGATGCCCGCGAGTTGATCACACCGGCCGAACTCAGTCCGGAGGGGCTGGTGGCCTACTATCCCTTCGATGGAGATTTTCAGGATGCGTCAGGTAACGGCCTGCACGGTACGGGCATGGGCGGCGCATTGGGCGGTCCCCTCTTCGAACCCGGCCAGAGCGGCCAGGCGATCTTGCTGGATGGGGCCGGCCAGTATGTGGAGATCACCGGCTATCAGGGGATCTCGGCCGTGGATGGCGTGCAGTGGCCTTTCAGTATCTCGAACTGGTTTAAGACCACCGCCGACGGCGAGATGGTGACCTGGGGCAGCACGCCCGGCGGCCAGCGTCTCTCCTGGCGTATCGATCTGGGAAATCTGCGCACCGAACATGGTAATGGCAACCTCAGAGGCAACACGCTGGTAAACGACGGCGAATGGCACCATGGTGCCCTGGTCGTCCAAGAGGGCGCGAACCTTAGGGTTCCGAATACGACGCTCTACATTGACGGTCTCGCGGATGGGGTCAACTCGGGTGATGACGACCTCTACAACTTGACGCCCGGCGTTGACGTGAGCATCGGGCGGCGTGCGACCAGCGACGATCGCTACTTCCCCGGCTCCCTCGACGAGGTCCGGATCTTTGATCGTGCCCTGAGCGCCGAAGAAGTGGCAGGGTTGGCCGGGCGAACGCGACCCTTTGATCATCCATAAAGAACTTGATCTTATTGAAGGAGGAGTATCATGTGTAGAACGTTAATGTGTCTGGTTTCTCTTGTTTTGGTACTAGGAGCGCTCGACGTGACCCAGGCGGAGCTAATCGGACATTGGACCTTGGACGAGACATCGGGGACGATGGCAGTCGATTCCAGCGGCCGAGGGCATCACGGAACATACGTCAACAGTCCGGGACTCAATACACCTGGCGTTTTCGGAACGGGAATGGACTCCTCAGGTGGATACATGGCGGCAGATCTGGGTGCCGACTTGCCCATCCTAGCAGAAGAACGGACGATTGCCGTCTGGGTCAACCCCATCACGGTCGCTGACGCCAAGTTTATAAGCTATGGAAACGCCGGGAATGGAGGGGCATTCACATTTACCGTCGAGAACGTGGGCGGACAAGACGGCGTTCTCTTTCGGCACAACGGCGGCAATATGTTTTACCCCGGTATTTTGATGAATGAGTGGAATCATACGGCCATGCGTGTCTCACCCGGGACAACCATCACCAACGACCTGGAGTTCTTTATCAATGGTGAGAACGTTCCCGGAGCGCGAAATGCAGGAGAGGATCGACCGCTGGTGACGAACAACACGGCGTTTTGGGTCGGTACCTGGCTCGGCCCGGCCACCCCTTTTGCCGGTACTCTGGATGACGCGTATTTCTTCGACCATGCGCTGACGGACGCCGAGATTCGGGCAGTCATGAATGGCGCGCCTCCCGGCCAGGCGTCTCAACCCGATCCTGATGACGAGGCAGCAGATGTGGCCCGTGACAGTCTGCTTAATTGGCAGGCGGGAGAGTTCGCTGCCCAGCATGATGTGTATTTTGGAATCCGCTTTGACGATATCAATGATGCCACGACCACTGAAGACCCTGTCGGCGTGTATCGGGGCCGTCAGAGCGAGGCCGGTTACGCACCCGGTCGACTGGCATTTGACCAGACCTACTACTGGCGTGTGGACGAGGTCAATTCCCCACCTGACAACACGGTATTCAAAGGTGAGGTCTGGAGCTTTACGGCCGAGCCGTTTGCGATTCCCATTGAGAATGTCACCGCCACGGCCTCCAGCTCGTTCGGTGTTTCCGTGGCCGAGAACACCGTCAACGGCTCCGGTCTGTTGGATGACCTCCATGGCATCTCCGCCCCCGACATGTGGATCAGCGCCGGTATCCCGGCCACGATCGAGTACGCGTTCGACCGGGCCCACAAGCTGCATGAGCTGTGGGTCTGGAATTCCAATCAGTCCATCGAGGCCTTCGTTGGATTTGGCGCCAAGGATGTCGTCATCGAGCACTCTCTGGATGGCGAGAACTGGACCGTTCTGGACGGCGTCGGGCCCCTGGCCCAGGCCCCGGGTGCAATGGGTTACGCACACACCACTACCATAGATTTCGGTGGCGCCGTGGCCCAGCATGTTCGTGTGACCGTCAACAGCGTACACGGTATCGCCCCGCAAGCCAGCCTGAGTGAGGTACGGTTCTTCTTCATACCAACCTTTGCCAGAAGGCCAAATCCCGCCCCAGATGCCACTAACGTGGCACCCGATACGACTCTCTCCTGGGCTAGGAATGGACGTGAAGCCGATCGCCATGAGGTCTATTTTGGGACTAATGCCAATGATCTAGCCCTGGCGGGTGCTGCTAGTGAAAGCAGCTTTTCGACGGACGCTTTGGATCTGCAGTTGGGTCAGACCTATGCCTGGCGTGTCGATGAGGTCAATGAGGCCATGGACCCCAGCACCTGGGAAGGCACGGTCTGGAGCTTTACCACCGTGGATACCATCAGCGTCGACGACATGGAGAGCTATAAAGACGCGGAATTCCTCGAGATCTGGGCCACCTGGGTCGATGGTTTTGACGATCCAGCCAATGGTTCCCTGGTGGGTGGCACAGCAGGTATCCCGGAGACCGGCATCGTCCATGGCGGCAGTCAATCCTTGCCCCTCGACTTCGACAACAGCGCCGCCGCAGTTTCAGAGGCAACGCGTACCTTCGATGCTCCCATGGATTGGACCAGGCATGGCGTTCAGGGCCTGGTGCTTTACCTCAATCGAGGCGCGGACAATACCGGTGGCGGCCAAGTGTATGTGAAG
>JADFHU010000426.1 GCA_022567055.1 Planctomycetota bacterium | reverse complement strand
TTTACCCATTGGCAGTGGAGTCACGGAGGCAGCCTGTAAGACAGTGATCAAACAGAGAATGTGTGTCTCAGGGTCAAGGTGGAAAGAGGACGGGGCAAGTTGTGTAATGGCATTAAGATCATTGAAGTTGACGAAAGGCCGTTGGCAACAGTTCTGGAACTATGTGATGAGGCATGGATCTACAGTATATTAAGCGAGCACCCGATGTCACGCTGTTTCTGCTGCTAAGGCTATGGTTTTGACGCCGAAATGGGCTGTTTAAGAGGAACACGTTGAAGACCACTACGGGCTTAAACGATCCATTTCGATAGCAGAATGGGACTTCTAAGGCCTGCAAAACAATAAGTTGCCGAATTATCCGCTCAGATTTAGGTTGGATTTGGTCGTGATCGATTGAGCGAAACCGGCGGCGTAGTGTGCCTACGTTAAGGATTTCGCGATTGAGGAACGGCCAAAGACGACCTGAAGATGAGATGGAGAATCGGTAAGTTATTTTTTTGGGCGTCCTAAGCCCCGAAAACGTACGATCCAGCAAAGTAAGTCTATGATGTACAAGGACTTGCTCAGGTCCGACCCCAGGAGGTCCTCCCTAGTCGAACCACTCATCAGCCGGATTGAATGCCGGGATGGGGATATTGACGATACGCATCTTGCCGTCTGCACGGTGGCGACATCCCGGGTGAATGAATGCGGCGGTAAAGGGCTTGACCGGGACCTTGATGCCATCGAGTTCCAGGTACCCCTCGCCCTCCAGGACCAGATAGATCTCAGTCATAGTCTTGTACTCAACATTGTTCTTGGCTCAACCGAACATTGGGCCTTAGTATAGGCATTCAAACTGAAGACTAAGAGCACCTAAGAAAATGACTCTGCATTCAAACGGCTTATTTTGTGTCTGGACGGCGTCAGGCTGTATCGACTATCACCAGATAGCCTGCTTCGCCTTCCTTGCCAGACACAAATACGCTCGTTTTCGGTGCGACGATTCATTTTGATAGGCACTCTAAAGGATGAACCTGACAGAATTCTCGGAGGATTTCAAGATGACCTGGTCACACGTCACTAGGCGGACTCTCGTTGGAACGGCTGCATCGGTGCTTCTCTGCTGCATGGTCGGCTCGATGCCGGCCGCAGAGGGCCGAGTCTTGCCGGAGGGCCGGCGGCCGGACGATGTTCGACTCGGCCCGCTGAAGGACTTGAACGGCTACTTCCCCTTCGAAGTGCCCAACTCGAAGGAGGCCTGGGAGACGCGCGCCGCAGAACTGCGGCAACGCGTTCGTGTGGCGACCGGCTTGTGGCCCATGCCCGAGAGAACACCTCTGCACGCCCAGGTGTTTGGACGCGTGGAGCGAGACGGCTTCACCGTCGAAAAGGTGTACTTCGAGAGCCTCCCCGGGCACTTCGTCACGGGGTCCTTGTTTCGTCCCACGGGCAAATCCGGCCGTCTGCCGGCCGTGTTGAGTCCGCATGGTCACGGAGGACGCACGCAGGAGTATGACACCCAGCGTGTACGCGAGATGATCGTCAAAGGGCAGGAACGATTCGAAGGGTCGGGACGATTTACAAAGTTGGCTCGCTGCGCACAGTTGGCACGCATGGGGTGCGTCACCTTCATCTACGACATGCTGGGGTACGCCGATAGCGTCCAGATTTCGCGGGCACTCGCCCATGGCTACAGGGCGCCACGGCCCGAGTTTGACACACCCCAAAGCTGGGGTTTCTTCAGCACGCAGGCCGAACTGCGTCTGCAAACCATCATGGGATTGCAGACCTGGAACGCCATTCGGGCTCTCGACTTTCTCTGTGGCCTGCCGGACGTCGATCCGAAACGAATCGGCGTGACCGGGGGCAGCGGTGGGGGCACGCAAACCATTCTCCTCTGTGCCATCGATTCGCGTCCCATCGTCGCCTTTCCCCAGGGCATGGTCTCGACCGCCATGCAGGGCGGCTGCACCTGCGAGAACTGCAATCTGCTGCGGATCGGGACCGGCAACGTCGAATTGGCCGCCCTGTTCGCTCCCAAGCCGCAAGGGATGACGGCAGCGGATGATTGGACCCAGGAAATGATGACCAAGGGCTACCCAGAGCTGCGGCAGTTGTACGGAATGTTGGGTGTGGAAAGGAACGTCCGCTGCGACTCGATGCTGCAGTTCCCGCACAACTTCAACTATGTCACACGCGCGGTCATGTACAGTTGGATGAATAAGCACCTGAAGCTCGGTTTGGAGGAGCCCATCGTCGAAGAGGACTACCGGGTCTTATCGGCAGATGAGTATACCGTGTGGGACCCGGCGCATCCGCCGCCGACGGGCGGCGGAGACTACGAACGCAGCCTGATACAGTGGATGAACGAACAGTCGCATCAAAGCATTCCCTGGCCGTCGCCGGGAGATGCGTCTGGATGGGCCGATTTTCGTCGGGTTGTCGGGGGCGGATTCGCCACGATTCTTGGACGCTCCCTGAGCACGGCGGGCGATACTTCGGCGATCGATGTGACGGTGGAAGCGTTTGGCGACTTTACGATAACCCAGGAGATGATTCGCAATCGCACTTATCACGAAGAACTACCCACTGTCGTTTTCTCACCGAAAGGGAAGGACAACACGAAGGATACCGTGATCTGGGTAGACGGAGAGGGCAAGACCCGTCTCTTCGACGATCGCGGAAAGCCTGCAGCTCACATCGCGCGTTTGGTCGATGCCGGCATGACGGTTGTCGGCGCGGATCTGCTGTACCAGGGGGAATTCCTGGCCGACGGGATCCCCTTGACCCAAACGCGTGTCGTGGAGAATCCGCGCCCCTACGCCGGGTACACCTTCACCTACAATCATACGCTGTTCGCTCAGCGCGTTCACGATATCCTCTCGGTCATCTCGTTTGTGGGGCGGCAAGGCGGACCTTCGGATCGACTTCACCTGGTGGGTGTCAACGGCGCCGGACCGCTGGTGGCCGCAGCGAAGGCTCAGGCCGGTGATGCGGTCGACAGCGTGGCGGTCGATACGCTAGGCTTTCGCTTTTCCCAGCTAACCAGCTACCGTGATCCGATGTTCCTCCCCGGCAGTGTGAAGTACGGCGACCTTCCTGCATTGCTGGCGCTGTGCGCACCAGAGCCTCTCTGGCTGGCCGGCGAGAACGGAGAGATTCCCGACGTCACCGCCGCCGCCTACGACGCCGCAGGATACCGCAACCGAGTGACAAGTCGTCTGGGGAGCCCAACGGAGAATTTCACCGCGATCACCGACTGGTTAGGCCGTGGAAGACCATAAGTGACCGAATAATCCGCTCATATTTGGGCTGGATTGGGTCGTGATCGATTGAGCGAAGCCGGAGGCGTTGTACTTGTCAAGGGCCAATGGGACCACTGTACGAAGGCAGAGTATACCCGTAAAGTCTCTTTAGGAAGATCACTAATGGGTGACAAGTACCCATGGTTCTATCGGCCCTTGACAAGCGCAAACACTCCGGGAATGCGAACCGGGTAAGTTCCATCCGAAAGTGGCTTGATCGGCGGTTCCGTTGAGAAGTCGCAGGTTGCCGGTCCGAATACATGGCCGGCGCTTAGAGCCTCGTTCCAAGATATTTTCTTGCCAGTATAGGTAGCCATTTGTCCCATGATGCCAGTCATGGCACTCAATGCCATGTACCGGCCGTTGTTAATGGGCTTGCCTTCTCGAATAGAAGCAAACAATTCGTTTTGTTCGATCTGGTAGGGATTTCCTTTCTTGTCGCTATAGCGCCATGGATTCCGTCCCTCAATGCGACCTTTTTGCAGGTAGGCGCGTCCCTTGGTACCCATCACGATATCGGACACTTCAGTATAGCAGTTAGGCTGCACAGTTATGAATGCGAACAGTTTCACACCATTGGCGTATTCATAAATCACCGCATTGTGGTCAAAACAGTCCCCGTGGTTTTCCCCGAATAGCGCAGCCCTCCCACCCATGCCGAAGGCTGTTGCCGGCTGTTCTTCTTTCATGACCCAGGCTGCAAGGTCGGTATGGTGGACGAGTGATGCCGTCAGGAAGTCACCAGAGAGCCAACTGAAGTGCGTCCAGTTATAGAGTTGATATTCCATTTCACTTTGGCCTGGCCTCCTTGAGCGAAGACGAAAGTTGCTGCGGTGGGTCGTAATCTGAATGGCCACGACTTCGCCGATAGCCCCGTCGTGAATTCGTTTGACCGTTTCTCGTACGGCGGGGTCGTAACGCCACATCTGGCCGGAGACAACACTCAGCCCCTTCTTTTCTGCTTTTTCCGCTGCAGTCAATATCCGTTTGACGTCCGGTGGATCCATGGCAGCCGGTTTCTCCACGAATGTACTGCTACCCGCATCAACGCAGCTTTCGAAGTGAGTCGCTTGGAAGCGCGAAGCATTGGCAATCAGAACGACGTCAACACCACTCTCGATGAGCCTTTGATATCCATCGAATCCTACGAAACAGTGGTCGTCATCAACCATCATTTGGGCGGGATGCGTCTCTCTTAAAAGTCTACGTTTTGCCTGGAGCGCGCTACTGAAGAGATCTGCCATGGCCACCAGGCGGACTCCCGGGTCGGCCTGCATCGCTTGAACGGCGGCTCCCGCGCCTCTGCCGCCACACCCTATCAAACCGACTCTTATCGCGTTGTCACCCTTCGCATAGGCGTTCCGGCCAATAGACAGGCTATTCGTAGCCGTTCCGACTACCATAGTGGAGGAGGCTTTAAGAAAATCGCGTCGTGTTTGGTCCATACAGGTAGCACCTTTCGGAATCAAAGCCAAGGGTGAGTATGATATCCACATAGTCGCCTGCACGCCAGAGCATAGTCCTTGACCATGGGAGTCGTCAGCAGCTAAAATGAGTCAAAAACATGCAGCTTGTTCCTAGAAAAGATAAAGGAGCCGATTATTGAGTAGCACAAGGTAAATAACTCGATCTGCGTGGAACGACACACATTTTTACATGTCGAATCACGCGTTTAAGGCCAAACAACAGTTCAATCAATGCCTAATAATAAGGAGAGACCTAACATGCAGCACCATCGCACCCATTATTTCCAGACCTGTGCGCTGCGCAGGCAGAAGCTGATTGGGGGCTTTCTATCCCTTGTATTCAGTTTCATTGTTGGTTTGGGCCTATTATCAGGCTCAGCATTTGCTGCCGATGAAGACGCGGACAGTAAAGGCAATCCTACCATTGAAGATAAAACAGAAGGCATGCGAAGGATCGATGGCTTTTTCCCTCTCTATTGGGATGATGCCGCCGGTACCTTGTGGATGGAAATTGCCCGCTTTGATGAAGAGGTATTGCACCTGGGTGGTTTGGCCGCGGGCTTGGGCTCAAATGATATTGGCCTGGATCGAGGTCAGATGGGTGGCAGCCGCATTGTGAAATTTGAACGAGTTGGCCCGAAGATTTTCATGGTCCAGCCTAATTACCACTTCAGAGCCAGTACGGATAACCAGGATGAAGTCAAAGCAGTTACCGATGCATTTGCTCAATCCATCCTCTGGGGTTTTAAAGTCGCCGCAG
>JADFHU010000425.1 GCA_022567055.1 Planctomycetota bacterium | reverse complement strand
TTTCATGAAACAGCCACCTTCAAATTATGACGGACAGGACGATTAGGGGTTAGCCGAACAGGGATCATGATAAGTCCTCTTGACTCGGGAGCAAAGGGAAAATCAGCCGAAATTCTCCCCTGTCGGTCTCCCAGCCTCTCCATATTTTCGGGGGGGGACTTGATACTCGATCCAAAGAACCTGTTCGTTGCCCTAAAAGATTCCAATTTATGGTAAACTGCTGCAATGTTTTGGTTTCGCGATGTCCGACGCAGAGGTCACGTGATATGACGTATTTACGCTTCCTAGCGATAACTTCCCTCCAAGTCGTCACACTGAGCTCCCTGGCCGTGGGCAACGGTCACGCGGCGGATTTTCCCTCCGCGGTGATTCAGGTCTTCGAAGCGTCCTGCTTCGACTGTCACGACCAGGATATGAAGAAGGGCGGGCTCGACCTCACCTCCTTGAAATACGACCCGACGGACATCGAGAATTTTAAGCGCTGGATTTTGATCCACGACCGCGTCGCTGCCGGCGAGATGCCCCCTAAGAAGAAATCGCGACCGACCGTCGACGAATTGACCGCATTTGCGACTCGTCTATTCGCGCTGCTCATCGAGTCCGACCGCCAACGTGTCCGACCGGAAGGGCGGGCGACCCAGCGCCGTCTCAATCGCTATGAGTATGAAGAGACGCTACGCGATCTGCTGTCCTTACCCACCCTGGCCGTCAAAGGCTTTCTCCCCGAGGACACCCTCGCCCACGGATTCAACAAGATCGGCGACGCGCTCGACGTTTCACACGTGCACCTGGCACGCTACCTGAGCGCAGCGGAATTTGCCTTACGTTCGGCCTTGGCGCCCCAGGCCGATCCACCCATCACAAGCACGCAGCGGTATCACGCCTGGGATCAAGGTGCGTTCTGGGGCAGCATCAAATTAGGAGGACCTCTGGAACGCCGTACTTTTCCGGTCGTCGATCTGGAACTGCAGACCGAGATCATGGCTCAAGAACGCCCACGCCGACCCGAGGGGCGGACAGCAGAGCAGAAAGAACGCGAGTCCATGGTACTCGTCGTGAGCACCTATGAGCCGACCGAGATCCGTTTTGATGGATTTCGCGCCCCTCTGTCCGGACGGTATCTGCTGAGGCTCTGCGCCAACAGCATCTGGGTGGCGAAGGACTATCGGAGTGTCTCGCGGGGGCGGCGCGATGAGCCCATCACGATGTACTCCGACACCTCGCCGCGAATTCTCCGCAAATTGGGAAGCTTCGATGTGGGTCCCGAGCCCACCATCCGCGAACTGGACGTCTGGTTGCTCAAGGGCGAAACGATCCGCCCCGATGCGGCCCGCTTCTTTCGCTCCCGTCCCCCCCACAACGGCAATCCCTTCATGACGGAGGAAGGCATGCCGGGCGTTGCCTTCCGGTGGTTGGAAGTCGAGGGTCCGATCGTCGATGAATGGCCCCCACCCGGGCATAAGACCCTGTTCGGCGATCTCGCTCTCCGTGATGCCGACGGCAGTGTCGAGGTCCTCTCCGATTCCCCCGATGCGGACGCCCGGACGCTGCTCGCGCGTTTCCTGACGAAGGCCTACCGCCGGCCCGTCGAGGCCGGCGAAGTCCAACGCTTCGCAAACATCGTCGCCGACGCACGCGCCGAGGGATATTCATGGACGGATGCCATGATCGCGGCCTACACCGGCGTCCTGAGCTCTCCCGGTTTTCTCTATTTCACGGCAGGTCCCGGCAAACTCGACGCATTCGCGCTGGCGGAACGGCTTTCCTATTTCTTGTGGAACACGCGGCCGGATGACGAGTTGCGATCTATTGCAAACTCAAGCCGACTCGGCCAATCCGGCATTCTGCACGGTCAGGTCGAACGGATGTTGAACGACCCGCGTTCTCGACAGTTCGTGGATGCCTTCCTCGACTACTGGCTCGACCTGCGCTTTGTCGCCAGCACGGCGCCGAACACAGAACTCTATCCCGACTACCAACTGGACGACCTATTGGTAGAATCCATGATCGAGGAAACGGAGTCCTTCTTCGGCCACCTCATCAAAGAGAACCTCGGCACCGTAAACTTGATCGATTCCGAATTCGCCATGCTCAACGAACGACTGGCCACACACTACGCAGTGAGCGGCGTAAAGGGCGTCGATCTTCGAGCGGTTGCCCTGGCGTCGTCCAGCGTCAGGGGTGGTTTGCTGACGCAGGCCAGCATTCTAAAAGTCACCGCCAACGGCACCACGACCTCCCCGGTCAAACGGGGCGCCTGGATCATGGATCGTGTCCTGGGAATGCCGCCGCCCCCGCCGCCGCCCGGCGTGCCCGCGGTCGAGCCCGATACCCGCGGGGCCACCACCATTCGCGAACAACTGGCCAAGCATCGAAACCAGAGATCCTGCAACGTATGTCACCGCAAGATCGATCCGGCCGGTTTCGCCCTGGAGAGTTTTGACGTCATGGGGGGATGGCGCGAGCGGTATCGATCGCTGGGCGAAGGCGAAAAGGTCGAGGGCATCGGACACAACGGCATTCGGTATCGGTTTTCACTTGGCCCCGGCATCGACCCCAGCGGCGTGCTGCCCGACGACAGGGCATTCGCCAACGTCGTCGAACTCAAGGCCCTGCTGGCCCGCGACGAAGCATCGCTGGCCCGCAACCTGGTGCGGCAGCTCATCATCTACGCCACCGGTGCCCCCATCGGGTTCTCCGACCGCCAGGCGATCGAAAAGATCCTTGCAGACAGCCGCTCCAACGGCTACGGTATTAGGAGCCTTATCCACAATATCGTGCAGAGCCCGCTGTTCTTGAACAGATGATCAAGGTTCCCATTATGGCAAAACACCCCTCTTGTCGAGCACATTTGGCCCCCTCCATCGTCACGCGGTCGGCACTGTCCCGGCGTAGATTTCTGCGGGGAGCCGGCGTCGCACTAACTCTGCCACTCTTGGACGCCATGCGCCCTGCCTTCGCGGAGGTGGCAAAGTCCGCTGCCTCTCCCGAAGCGGCCGCAACGCCGCGTCGCATGTTCGCGATTTGCAACAACCTCGGTCTGCTGCCGGACGAGTTCTTTCCCACCACGGCCGGCCGAGACTACCAGCTCTCCCCCTATCTCGAAACACTTCGCCAGCATCGCCAAGACTTCACCGTTTTTAGCGGGGTTTCCCATCCGGATGTCGACGGCGGACATCCCGCGGACAACTGCTTTCTCACGGCCGCGCCCCACCCGGGCCGCGGCGGATTTCGCAACACCATCTCCCTCGATCAATACATCGGCGAACAGATTGGGCCGCTCACCCGCTTTCCCTCCTTGAACCTGGGCGTCAACGTGCAAAAGGGCATGCGAAGTCTCTCGTGGACGCCGTCCGGCGTGCTGATCCCCTGTGAAGAGAGTGTCGCCGGCGTCTTCAAGCGGCTGTTCGTCCAGGGCACCCCGGAGGAGACCGCCGCGCAGCTCAGGAAGCTCAAGCTGGGTCACAGCATACTCGACGCCGTCGGCGGCCAGGCGAAGTCACTCCAGCGGGACATCGGTCCGCGTGACAGAGAACGACTGGATCAGTACTTCACCAGTGTCCGTGAACTCGAAAAGCGTATGATCATGTCGCGCGAGTGGGAGCAAAGGGCAAAGCCCAAGGTGAAGGCACCCGCGCCCCTCGACCCCGAGAATCCCAGTGCCTACATGGAGAAGGTCCGGCTCATGTATGACATGGCCAGATTGGCCTTCGAAACCGATTCCACCCGATCGATTGCCCTGTTGCTCGACAGCGTGAATTCCCCGGCTATCGACATCGACGGCATCGACATCACCGACGGCTATCACAACCTCTCACATCATGGCAAGAGAGAGAACAAACTTGCGCAACTGCGTGCGATCGACCAATGGCACATGCGGCTCCTGGATGACCTGTTCACACAGCTCAAAGCTGTGCAAGAGGACAACGACACCCTGCTGGACCGCACCATGATCTTGTATGGGACGAACCTCGGTAACGCGGATACGCACGTGACCACCAATCTTCCCACGATTTTCGCCGGCGGCGGATTCAGGCATGGCCAGCACCTGGCCTTCGACCGCGAGTCAAACTACCCGCTTCCCAACCTCTTCGTCTCCATGCTCCAGCGTATGGGGATCGAAGCCGATCGCTTCGCCTCCAGCACGGGGACGATGCGCGGGCTGGAGATGAAGGGGTGAAACAGTGGCTAGTGGCTGGTGAAGAGTGAATAGTGAAAAATGAAAAGTAGTCGGTGCCCAGCTATGCGAAACTTCCCTTTGAAGTCATCGCCAAGGGCCCGGATCCGAGCGCCGATGCGGTCCTCTTGCCGGTTTCTTGACGGGCTCTTAATACACTGGCGAGTACTTTGGGCTGTAGCCCAACCTGCCCCAGATGGCCTTTTGCATCTTGTACAAATCCTGGTAGTCCGGCTCGGAGTCAGGCTGCATCTGGTGCAAATCGCGAGCACTGAGGCCGGGAATAGCGGCTTTCTTGCCGAAGTCCAGCGTTTTCTTGCCGAAGAACTTCCAGTAGTCAGAGTGCCCATCTGCGAAAGAGACATTCGTCCCGTCTCCGTGCCGCACAAAGGGTGGGTCCCACCAGCGGTCATTCACGTAATGGGTCGCATAGCTGTCAGGCGTAATCCGTCCTTCATCCAAGAATACGATCCTCAGGGCTGGGGCAGGGGACCTGATGTCCGTTCTCTTCTTGATCCAGAGTACCGTGCTGCCTACTCTCGTACCGACGTTGCCGTTGGAAGTGCCAGTCCTGGGGATGCCATTCATGGAATCGGTGATGGTATAGGTCCGCATCTCTCCCCGCATACCCGTCGGGCATCGGTACAGCTTCTCCTTACCGGTATAGGTGTATAAGGCACCGGCGCGAATAGCCTGTAATTGCAACGGTTCGGGCAGATTGATGCCCTCCCAAAAATCGTCGATATCGTCGCCCGTCCAGTATTTTTCACCATCGTGACGACCCCCTCTAGGTGTAGTTGCCTGCCCGTTTACACCGTTATCCGCCTCACCGTTGACGATTCTTTCGTCGTGATCACTCGCATAGATGTCCCATGCGAGCTGTAGCTGCTTCAGATTGCTGAGGCAAACCGCACGCTGACCCTGCTCCCTGGCCCTAGTCAGAGCGGGCATCAACACGGCCATCAGGATGGCGATAATGGAAATGACGACCAGGAGTTCTATCAGGGTAAATGCTCTTCGCCTTCTCATAACAATATCCTTTCACCGACCAGCATGAATGAGAATTCTGGAATCTTGATTCCAAATACAGTTGTTAGGCTGTGTCGGACAACTCGATCTGGCTTCGAGCGGCCCTTTTTCCGCCTGGCCGCATCCGGCTGTATCGACGATAGAACAAACATCGCCTGCTTCGCCGTCTTTGCCAGCCGAAAAAATTGCTCGCTCTCGGGCCGACGACAGAGTTTTCCGACAAAGCCTAGATTTTTCATGCCTAGTCGCCTCGCCGACTACCCGATGCCCAGTTCAGTTCAGTCGCGTCACCGGACAGGGCATGGCTCGGTCTG
>JADFHU010000424.1 GCA_022567055.1 Planctomycetota bacterium | reverse complement strand
CTGCTGGAAGAGATTGTGCGCCAGTCGGATCTACATGTGATTGGCATGGATAGCGATGCCGTGACTGTTGGCCGGCTGCGCCGTCACTTCGACCAGGCCGGCCACTATGGTGACCGTGTCACCATCCTGCAGGGTACGATCTTGAGCACGCCCATCTCGCCCTATCTGGCCAGCCTGGTGGTTGCGGAGGATCTGAGTGCGGCCGGTTATGTGAAAGACAACGTAGAGGACTTTGTCACACGCGTGTTCCATGTGCTGCGGCCCTATGGGGGGGCAGCATATTTGGCATGGGAAGAAGAGCAGCAGGCGGCATTCCTGCAGTCGGCCCCGGCCGCAAGACTGCCCGGCGCCAAGGTCGAAGCCCGGGGCGATTTGACGGTACTGCGGCGCGTGGGACCCTTGCCCGACTCGGCCCCCTGGACCCACCACTATGCCGACGTGTCCAATTCGATTTTCTCGCCGGACAAGCGGGTCAAAGCGCCACTGGGACTGCTCTGGTTTGGGGGATCGTCACACTTGGACGTCCTGCCCCGTCACGGGCATGGGCCCTCGCAACAGGTGATGGGCGGACGGCTGTTTCTGCAGGGCATCAACATGCTCAGTGCCCGGGATGTCTATACCGGTCGCGTGATCTGGCGCAAGGATCTGCCGGAGCTGGACACCTTCGACATGTATTACAACAAGTCCTTTAAGCTTGATATCTATGATCGCAGCTATAATCAGCGGCACATCCCCGGGGCCAACGCCTGGGGCGCCAATTTTGTGACCGCCCACGATCGGCTGTATCTGATCGCGGGAGAGAAATGTCTGGTCTTGGACCCGGCCAGCGGGGACACGCTCCACGAGTGGAGACTCGAGGAAAAAACCGATATCGGCGTTCCCAAATGGGGATACATCGGCGTCTATAAAGACCTGCTGATCGCCGGAACAGCCCCCTTCCACATTGCCCAAGATAAGAAGCAATGGACGCTGCAGTTTAACCACCGCTTCGCCACGGGTAGCCGCTATGTCACTGTGTTGGATCGTTACACCGGTAAAGTGCTTTGGGAACGGCAGGCCGCGTACAACTTCAGACACAACACCATCATTGCCGGCGGCGACAAAGTCTTCTGTATCGACGGACTCTCGCCGGCCAAGAAGGATTTCATGACGCGTCGCGGGCTGAGCTTTGAGAGCAAGCCGCGCATCCTGGCGCTGGATGCCCGTACCGGGAAGGAACTCTGGGCTGTGGACGCGAATGTCTTCGGCACCTGGCTGGGCTATTCCGAGGAACATGACGTGGTGTTGCAGGCCGGCGCCCGCGCCGGCGACAGGGCCCCCGACGAGGTGCGTAAAGGCATGACGGCCTATCGCGGCGCCAGTGGTGAGCAACTCTGGCATTGCGACGAAACCTACGACGGCCCGCCCATCCTCTATCACGATCGTATCATGACCCAGACCGGTGGCAGCAATCAGAGCGCACGCCCAAGCAAAACCTTCGACCTGTTAACCGGCCAACGCGTCCAAACCAAGCATCCCCTGACGGGCGAAGCCATTCCCCAGCAATGGGTACGATTCAAGGGCTGCAACACGGCGGTCGCCAGCGAGCACCTGTTGACCTTCCGCTCGGCCTCGGCAGCCTATGTCGATTTGTCCCGCGGCCAGGGCACGACCACGATCGGCGGGTTCCGACCGGGCTGCACCTCCAATCTACTGGCGGCCGACGGCGTGCTGAATGCCCCGGACTATACCCGCACCTGTACCTGTTCCTATCAGAACCAGACCTCGCTGGCCCTGGTGCATTTTCCGCCCGACGATCCCTGGTATCCCGGCGTGGAAAGCTGGAGCTTCGACTTTCTGCCGGCCCCCAAGACAGCGCAGCCCGTCAAACGCGTCGGCATCAATTTCGGCGCGGCGGGCAACCGCACGAGTCCGGACGGGACACTGTGGCTGGAGTACCCCAGCGTCGGCGGTCCTTCGCCGGACATCCCCATCCACGTGCAGGCGGCCCGGCCGAAGCTGTTCCGTCATCATGTCTCGCGGGTGGAAAATGGGGAGCATCAGAACCGGGGAACCCTAAGTTGGGTAGGCGCCTCGGGCATTGAAGGCGTCGAGAGCATCACGATCCGCCCCTTTGTTCAGCCGGAGAGTCCCGACCTCGACAGCGGAGGCAAGGTGCAGGCCTTCAAGAAGAACGCTTTGAACCAGGCACTCAAGGAGATGGTGTCCAGCGCTACCGGTCGCTTTGACAGTCCCCAACCCTACACGGTCAAACTATACTTTTCCGAAGTAGACAGTGTCGCCAAAGGAAAGCGAGTCTTCGATGTGGTCCTGCAAGGCAAGACGCTGCTCAAGGATTTCGACATCGCGGCCGAGACCGGCAAGGATGGTGGCTGCCTGATGAAGGAGTTCAAGCAGATCCCAATCACCGATACTCTACAGGTCAAACTTCGCGGCAAACCCGGACACACTGCTCCCACCCTGATCTGCGGGATTGAGCTGATTGCCGAGGAATGACGGGATTCAGTAATCAGTATTTAGGGACCGTCTGTCTGATGGCTGGCGTAGGCAGAGCCGTGACTGAGTATGTGGACCATGAGATCGGCTCTGCTGATCTGGCCCACCAGTTTTCGGCCCTTCACCACGGGGACACCGTGGATGCTGTTTTCAACGAGGCAGTCACAGACATCAAATAGACTGTCATCCGGTTGAAAGCTGATCACCTTCTTCGTCATGATGGCTTCCACTGGGCAGTCTTCGGCCGCGGGGTCACACAATAGCTTGAGGATATCCTTATCACTGACGAAACCGTCGAGGTTCATGTAGTCGTCCACGACGGGCAGTCCGCCAATGTGGTGTGTGACGAGTACATCAATGAGGTCGGAGACCGCCGTCTCTTTGGTCACGGTCAACAAACCGCAGCGCATGACGTCTTGGGCCAGTAAGTCCGCCTGGCCACCTTGCTTCGTCCCCGACTTCTTGAATCGGTTCTTGTTCGCCCGCACCAAGTCGGCGCGGGCCACGACGCCTGCGAGTTGGTCTTGGTAGAGGATGGGCAAACGCCTAAACTTATTCGCGGCGAAACAGTCGCAGATGGTCGTGACTGGCGTCTCGATGTCGAAGGTCACCAGCTGGGTTGTCATGTAGTCCTTGACGGCGCCTTTCAGGTGCTTGTTGTGATAGAGGAGGGTCAGGACATCCTTTTCCGAGATCATGCCCACGAGCTGACCGTGGTCTAGCACGGGGAGGCCGCTGAGTTTCTTCTCTGCCAGAATGCCGATGGCTTTATAGACAGAATCATCTTGCTCGACCGTGTCCACGCCATACTGCATGATGTCCCGAACGGCCTGCGTGCCATTGGAAACGCCTAAGTTGCTATCATTAGGGGCAAGATCCACTTCTGCCGTCTTTTGAGCACTCCAACTTGTCATTTTATCTGCTCCTAAAGCGAAGGTCCCCAAGTTTAATTCTCGCATCGTCAACGGACATACGTACTACCCTGAGGCTGATACTTTAAGAGGCTATCGACTGGGTGTTGACCGGACTTAAGATGGGCGCGAAAAAAGAGACGGACGAGACGGTGTGTGGGGTGGGGGCAGGGTAATCGCATGTAAACTCGGGCAGACGTTAATGCCCCCTTTTTTCTACCCCTCGCCGGGGTCTCAGGGGGGTAGAAATCAGTAATTCAGTGACCGAGTAACCAGTTTTCGGCCCATACCGATCACCGATTACTGTTTACTGATTACTTGAACGGTAGGAATCCTGGCCAATTGGCATTCCTGCTGCATTTCGCAGGGATTTGGAATCTACATGCGATCGCTCTGGGGCTGGGGGCAATCGCATCAGGCTGCTAGCTCAAATCGCTGCCGAGCGCAGCGTTCTCAAGCGTCCCTGCCAAAATGACATCTCTGGTCAAGTGGGTGGAATTCCGTAAAGCCGGTCAAATTAAGTAGTTATATCGACACTGTTGGTCTAGGCACATGTTTTGCGTTGTCTAGCACGAACCAATGGTGGTTCGGCATAGGATTGAGGCTCATGAAGTTCGACAAATTCACGCTCAAAGCACAAGAAGCACTGGCCACGGCACAGCAGCAGGCCATGGCCAGGAACCATACAGTCTTGACAGGTCTGCATCTATTGCATGCCCTCTGTAGCGAAGACGAGGGCACGATTATGGACATCCTTAAGAAGATTGGGGCCAACGTGGGGCGGATTCTCGAGATGACCGAGAGCGAATTGGAACGTCTGCCGCAGGGGGGCAGTAGTGGACAGATGATCATGCCTGACCCGACACTCGGCCAGGTCGTTATCGATGCCCAGATAAGGGCCGACAAAATGGGTGATGCGTACCTCAGCGTTGAACACCTGTTCTTGTCTCTCTCCGGCTTTAAGAGCGATGCCAAGGAGATTCTGTCACTCAACTCGATAGAATCTGACCAGATTGCAGAGGCCCTGGTCCAGATTCGTGGCACGGATAGAGTCACCGACGAGAGTCCGGAAGGCAAGTACAGGGCCTTGGATCGCTACGGGATTGATCTCCTGGAAATGGCAAGGCAGGGCCGGTTGGACCCCGTTATTGGACGCGATGATGAGATACGTCGCTGTATGCAGGTGCTGAACCGTCGCACCAAGAATAATCCCGTCTTGATCGGCGAACCGGGTGTGGGCAAGACCGCAATTGCCGAAGGCCTCGCCCAGAGGATCGTGGCCGGCGACGTGCCGGCGGGGCTGGCGAGCAAGCGGATCGTCGCGCTGGACATGGGTGCGTTGGTCGCCGGCACCAAATTCCGAGGCGAATTCGAGGACCGCCTGAAGGCGGTACTCAAGGAGGTGGCGCGAGGAGAGGGTGAGATCATCCTCTTCATAGATGAACTGCATACGGTGGTGGGAGCCGGCAAGACGGAAGGATCGATGGATGCGGGCAACCTATTGAAGCCTTCCCTGGCCCGCGGCGAGCTGAGGTGCATCGGCGCCACCACCATCGATGAGTACCGGAAATACGTTGAAAAGGATGCGGCCTTGGAACGGCGTTTTCAGCCGATTCTGGTCGATCCACCCGATATCGCACAGACCATCGCCATCCTGCGGGGTCTCAAAGGGCGGTATGACGCGCATCACGGAGTCCGGATTACGGATGCGGCCCTGGTGGCCGCAGCCAATCTGTCCAACCGTTACATACCCGATCGCTGGCAACCCGACAAAGCCATTGACCTGATTGATGAAGCGGCCTCCAAGCTGCGTATCGAGAATGATTCCTTGCCTGCCGAGTTGGACACCATCCGCCGCGCGGTGGTGCAGTTGCAGATCGAGCGGGAGGCGCTTAAGAAAGAGACGGACGAGGCGAGCCAGGAGCGCCTGCAGAAGTGTGAGCGTCAACTAGGCAAGTTGGAGGCCCAGGACAGAGAGCTGGGTAGTCAGTGGGAGGCAGAGAAGGCGGATATCGACCAGATCAAGGGCCTCAAGCAGCAGCTGGAAGAGGCGCAGAACCAGTTTGAAGAGGCCCAGCGTCGTGGTGAGTTGGAGGCTGCAGCGCGCATCAAGTATGAGACCATCGCCAACCTCCAAGGCGAGCT
>JADFHU010000013.1 GCA_022567055.1 Planctomycetota bacterium | reverse complement strand
TCAGGACCCTGATCTCCCGTACCAGACGATACAAGTCACCAATGCTCAGGGACGCTGCCAGACAGGGCTTCCACACAAACCGAACATACTACTCATCAATGCCCAAAAGCAGGGCTTTTCTCCAATCACCTGGGAGAACCGCCCGGGCTCGAATCTGCCGGAGCGGCACGTGTTCGAAATGAGAAGAGGCATGTCCGCCGGTGGAATCGTCCAAGACTCTGAGGGTCACGGCATTGATTCGGCAGAGGTCAATCTGCAAGCTTCTACTTCTGCGCGTCCTGGTATTATCCTTTGGCCAGAAATGAATCTGCAAGGTGGCATGGTCTCTGTCAGTCGCTGTGTGCATACAGATTCAGAGGGACGTTGGAAGGTGGAGGGCCTACCCTTCGGCGTTGAACGGATTTACATGGGTATCAAACACCCAGACTATGGCGGTGATAATGGACGAAAGAGACGAATCAGCGGCGAAGCGTTACTCAACGCTCAAGCTCTTAATCATAGCACGGTTCTTGCCAAAGGGCTGACACTGACAGGAAACGTGTACAATGACCAGGGGCGCCCTGTCGAGAGGGCGACCGTGATGCTGATGCAACAAAGCCACGATCTCATCTATACGCTGACGGATGAATCAGGGGGATTTCGTCTGATGTGCTCAAAAGACGAGTCCGACTATCGTGGTGCATCAGCTGTCGTTGTTGAGGCACCGGGCTACGCACCTGCACTACAACCCTTTGACCCTCAACAGAACCTCCGGCCCCTGGAATTTCGCTTGGAGCGGGGAAGAACCATATCGTTTCGTGTAGTAAACTTAGACGAACAGCCGATTGGAGGGGCCGAGTTTTCGGCCAAACCACTGCGGGAGCATCCATACTATGATATCCGTATGGAGGATACCGAGAAACTGGGTATATTTAAGGTACCGAACATGCCGAACAACGATGTTCGCTTCACTATCATGAAACGGGGTTACGTCAGTGCAAGAGATTTTGTGGCGGCGGCATCCGAGGACGAAGTCTCTATTCATTTGAGGCGAGCCCTACAAGTGCGAGGGAAGGTCGTCGACGCAGAGAGCGGCGAGCAAATCCCCAGCTTTGTAATCACCTTTGTGGATAGTGTGCAGAGCAGGCGACTGCGCGGGGGGAGGGGCGACTTTGCCAATGGGACATATGAGGTGAGCTATGGCGAAGCAGAGCCGGAGACCCTGCAACTCAAGGCATCCGCTGCGGGCTATTGGTCGGCCATCTCGGAAGAGGTCAAGAATGAGGGCAGCCAACATGTCATCGATTTCGAGCTTACGAAAATTCCAGGGACACAGAGACTCTTCCGGTTTCGGGGCTATCTGGACTAGTGTCAAAGAATCAACCGCAAATCCCCGATCTGTGCTTGTCAAAGATTACATTTTTGTCAAGAAAAGCTGGAAGCACTAGACTGGCCGTATTGAGCCAATAAGGGATCGGCAAGAAATAAGTTGGACAATTTGGGGTCCAAGTGTGCCCCATATTCGGTCGCGCCCGATTGAGCGAAACCACAGGCGTAGCTGTCCTACGTCGCGGATTGCTTGGGATGCTTTTTATGCTGCTATCGCAGCTAGGTTTGACCCAAGGAAGCCGCTGTTTTCGCGATTGAGAAGCGATCAAAGATGGGGTGCAATTGAGCATTCAAAAGTCCAAGTTATTTCTTGCCGTTCCCTAAGCACCATTCCAAGTCCAGACCTCATCCGCTGCCTCTTATTTGTCGTTTGATTTCTTGAGGGTATAGAGCCCTTCGAGTACGAAGATCACCAGCGCAATCCAGATAAAGCTGAAACCGATCAATCTGGCACGCGTGAAGGGTTCGTGATAAAGAAAGACACCCAGGAGCAAGTGCATCGTGGGGGCCATGTACTGAATCATGCCGATCAGTGATAGAGGGATGCGTCGGGTGGCAGCCCCAAATAGCAGCAGAGGGACGGTGGTGACAACACCCGCACACACCAGAAAACAATCGGCTTTGAATCCGGAGTGAAGGAAGGCTGCCTCTCCTGTGACATGGGTCCAGATCAGGTACAGCAGCGCCGGTAGGAATAAGAGGCCCATCTCGAATGTCAAACTGTCGATGGGACCCAGCCGGGCGGTTTTCTTGATGAACCCGTAGAGTCCGAATGAGGTGGCCAGCACCAGAGCGATCCAAGGCAGGGCGCCATAGATAAACGTTAGGTAGAGCACACCGCTGGCGGCCAGTCCCACTGCGAACCACTGTCCCAATCGTAGCCGTTCGCGAAGAAAAAGGACGCCCAGCAGCACGTTGAGCAGGGGATTGATGAAATACCCCAGGCTGGTTTCCACGACAAAGTCGGACATCAAAGCCCAGATGAATAGAAGCCAGTTCGAACCGAGCAAGACCGCGGCTAGAGCATAGGTGAACCACACTCGGGGGCTACGCAGCGCCTCTCTTAAGAGGGATCCATGTTTTCTTAGGCGAATGATGATCAGCAAGACGAGGAAGGACCAGACCACGCGATGTCCGAGCACTTGTGTCAGCGGCACAACAGAGGTGAGCTGTTTCCAATAGAGCGGAAACAGGCCCCAGAGACCATAGGCCGCAATGGCATACCATTTCCCTCGGTTCGTCATCTCAACGAACCGTAGCGGGAAAGGCGGAGATTGATGGCCTGATCCAAATGCAGGTTGAGTAGAACGGATTCAGCAGTTGTACCCCGCTGTCGAGCAGCGAGGAGGGTTTGTGGCTTTCTTTCGGTGTTCCGCCTCCACTCATCAAGGGAGCCAATAATATCACGTGTAAACATGCTCAAGATCTCCTATAATCACCAGGTCAGCCATAATAGCCAGCCAATACTGGCACGAACTATCATTTTTTCGCCGGTGGGTAATGACAAGGCGACCAGGGATAGATACTGAAGTCGAAGAATCGGCCTGGCTCGTAGCTCTGGCATCCGAAGGAAGAGATCACGGTTTAATGACGGGAATTCGGATACTTGTGCTTTGCGTAACGCTCGCGAGCGCGGTCACCGCGCAAGCCGAACCGGTCGATTTTCAGCGAGAGATTCGTCCCCTGTTCTCCTTGCATTGTTTCGAGTGTCATGGTCCCGACGAAAAGGTGCGTAAGGCGGGATTGCGCTTTGATATGCGGGAGGGAGCGCTGAGGCCTTCGAAAACCGGAGAGGCGGCCATTGTGCCAGGTGATCCTGAGGCAAGCGAACTGGTTCGCAGGATCATGTCCACAGATCCCGGTGAAGTGATGCCGCCTCCTGCGGCCAAACGTCCCTTGACAACGCCACAAAAGGAACTGTTAAGACGATGGATTGCCGAGGGTGCGGCGTATCAGCCGCACTGGTCGTTCATCGGGCCGGTACAGAGGCCCTACCCGCCAGTCGAGAAGAAGGAGTGGCCCAGCACGGGGATGGACTTCTTCGTATTGGCCCGGATGGAGCAGGCCGGTCTCTCGCCTTCGCCGCCGGCCGATCGCTATACCCTGGTCAGGCGCGTCTACTTGGATCTGATCGGATTGCCCCCCACGCCCGAGCAGGCGGATCGGTTCGTCCGTGACGCCTCGCCCAATGCCTATGAACAGTTGATCGATCACCTATTGGCCTCTCCGCACTTCGGTGAACGATGGGCGCGGCGCTGGCTGGATCTTGCCCGCTATGCAGATACCAACGGCTATGAAAAGGATCGGCCCCGCTCCATCTGGGCCTACCGGGACTGGGTGATCAACGCGTTGAATGAGGACATGCCCTTCGATCGTTTCACGGTCGAGCAGATCGCCGGTGACATGCTCCCCCAGGCAACGAAGGACCAAGTCATCGCCACGGGGTTTCATCGCAACACCATGATCAACGAAGAGGGCGGAATCGATCCCCTGGAATATCGATTTCACGCCATGGTGGATCGCGTGCACGTCACCGCGACGACTTGGCTAGGGCTTACCATGGCCTGCGCCCAGTGTCACTCGCATAAGTATGACCCCATTGCCCAAGAGGAGTACTATCGATTCATGGCCTTTTTGGACAATGCCGATGAACCACGCATCGAAATCCTAAAACCTGATGTGTCCGCCAGGCGAAAGGCCATTGTACAAGAGATCCAGCGCATGGAAGCGGACTTGATCGATCAGTTCCCGCCTAAGCTGGAAATCGAATGGTTCGAGCCTGAGATGCCAGGGGCGTTTCACTCCGAGCAGGGCGCCGAGGCGGAGCTCATCGAGGGAGGGATCTTCCTGGTCAAGGGCAAACGCAGCGCAAAGGATACCTATACCCTCCGCTTCAACACCTCCCAATCCGATATCGCTTATTTGATGTTGGAAGCGTTGACGGATCAATCTTTGCCCAAGAGCGGACCCGGCAGAGCGGACAGTGGCAATTTTGTCTTGAGCGAGCTTGTTGCATCGGTGACCGTTCCAGGGACCAGCGACTCGCCGGTGGAAGTCGAGTTTTCCGACGTCCGAGTGGATTACGCCCAGCCCAAGTTTCCCGCGAAGCATGCCATCGATGGGAAGGCCGATACCGGCTGGGCGATTGGAGGGAGCGATCCGCTGAATGTCCGTCGGACGGCCAGGTTTTCCCTCAAGCGGTCTATTGAACCGGTCATTCCCGGTGAGGGACCTGTTGAATGGACGATCAAGCTGGTTCAGCACCACGGCGACGGCCACACGCTCGGCAAGTTTCGCCTGCGCTTCGGCAAGGAGATTCCCGATGAGCGGCCCTTGGAGGTTCGACGTCGGGAACACCTCGAGGAGAAGTTTGGGCAGTGGCTCGATACCGAGAGATCGAAGGCTGTGGCATGGACGCTATTGGAACCGGTCGAGGCCTCCAGCAACGTACCCTATCTTGCCGTCGAGAAGGATCACTCTGTGTTCGCCTCCGGAGATTTCACGAAAAGCGATACCTACCGCATTGAGCTAAGGAATGATCTAGAGGGCTTGCGTGCGATTCGTTTGGAAGCCCTTGCCGACGACCGCCTGCCAAACGGGGGCCCGGGCACCGTCTACTATGAAGGTCCCGCCGGCGATTTTTGGCTGTCCAGTTTTCACCTCTCCGTAGGCGGCCATGAAGTCGAAATCCAATCCGCTACCGAGAGTTTTTCCAATGGGGCCAATAAGGCGGAGAAGGCACTCGATGACGATCTACAGAGCGGTTGGTCCATCAAGGGCGGCCAGGGCAGAGACCACAGTGCCGTCTTTCGCCTAACGCATGCGATCACCGGTGTGGATCACGTGACAGTTGAGATGTTGTTCGAGCGCTACTATGCGGCCGGGCTGGGACGATTTCGCATCTGGGGCACTTCTCAGCGGGACGCACAGGCCGCGTCTCATCCGAATTCGATTCAGGCCCTGCTGCTGAAGCATCGGCATAGTAAGGACGAACTGAATACGTTGAAGCGTTACTTTGCGACCATGGCTCCGGAACTCGAAGAGCAGCGCCAGGCCATTGAAAAACTCGAGAAATCCATGCCCAAATTTCCCACGACCTTGGTGATGAAGGAGCGTTCTGCCGAGAATCCGAGGACAACCTATGTACGTCATCGGGGAGATTTTCTGCAACCTCGGCAGGCCGTCGAGCCCGGTGTGCCTGCTGCCTTGCCGAGAATCGCGGCCGATGCACCCCGAAATCGCCTGGGATTGGCCCGCTGGTTGGTCTCTCGGGACAATCCCCTGACGGCTCGGGTGGTGGTGAATCGCCATTGGGAGGCACTCTTTGGACGCGGACTGGTCGCCACGACCGAAGATTTTGGCACTCAGGGCGAGAGGCCTTCACACCCGGATCTACTCGACTGGTTGGCCGTCGACTTCATGGAGCGAGGCTGGTCCATGAAGGCCTTGCTGAAAACCATCGTGATGAGTGCCACTTACCGTCAAGCGTCACGTGTGACACCTTCGCACCTTGAAATCGATCCTGAGAATCGGCTGTTGGCCCGGGGACCACGCTTGCGGCTGGAGGCGGAAATGATCCGCGATTCGGCCTTGGTGGCCAGCGGCCTCTTTGCCGATAAGATCGGTGGACCGAGTGTCTTTCCCCCGCAGCCTCCAAGCGTGACTACGGAAGGGGCCTACGGACGGTTGAAATGGAAGCCGAGTGACGGCGCCGACCGCTACCGGCGCAGCCTCTATACCTATGCCAAACGAACGACGCCCTTTGCCATGCTGATGACCTTCGATGCGCCCAGTGGAGAGGCTTGCGTCCCGAGGCGGGAGCGATCCAATACGCCTCTGCAGTCGCTGACGTTGCTCAATGATGCCATGTTTATGGAGATGGCTCAAGCGCTGGGGAAATCGATTGCTGAATATGACGGCAGCACCGAGGAGCGCATGACCCATCTCTTCCGGCGGTGTTTGACTCGCTATCCCACGCGGGAGGAACTCGAAAAACTAACGACGTTCTACCGGAAGCAGCAGGATCGATTCGCTTCCCAGTCGCTGTCAAGCGAGGAGATTCTTGGCGAGAAGGCCGAGCAGGCTCCCGCGGACGCGGGCACCTGGGTGACCTTGGCTCGCGTCGTCATGAACCTGGATGAGGCCATAACGAAACCATGAACTGTCAAGAGCCATTTGAGTTGAATCTGGATCCCGGGCAGCGGACTCGCCGCTGGTTCCTCAACCAATGTGGTGTCGGCCTGGGAAAGATCGCACTGGCGAGCCTGCTGACCGACGCCCTGTCGGGCAGGGCAGACGCAGGCGTTTCCAATGCCTTTGCCCTGCGCGAGCCACATTTTGCACCCAAGGCCAAGAGTGTGATCCACCTGTTCATGGCAGGTGCCCCCAGCCAATTGGATCTCTTCGATTACAAACCGGAACTGGCCAAGCTGGAGGGCAAGCCCCTACCGCCTTCGGTCATTGGCAGCCAGCGTTATGCCTTCATTCGACCCGACGCAGCCGTCTTGGGGCCTCAGTACAAGTTCGCCAGGCATGGACAGAGTGGCACGGAACTCTCCGAGATGCTGCCCCACTTGGCGGAAGTGGTGGATGACATCTGTTTGATCAAATCGATGCATACCGACCAATTCAACCATGCCCCCGCCCAGATATTCTTCAACACGGGTTTCGCGCAGCCGGGACGACCCAGTATCGGCTCCTGGGTCACCTACGGCTTGGGCAGCGCGGCGCGTGACCTGCCGGCCTTCGTGGTGATGTCGACCGGCTCGGGGATCAGCGGCGGGTCGGCCAATTGGTCCAGCGGGTTTTTGTCCAGTGTCTATGCCGGGGTGCGCTTCCGCAATCAGGGGGACCCCATCCTCAACGTCAGCAATCCCCGAGGCGTCGATCAGGCCTTACAGAGAGACTCCTTGGATCTGATCGGTGAACTCAACCGGATGAGACACGAGGCGCTTGCCGATCCTGAGATTCAGACGCGCATCGCCTCCTATGAAATGGCCTATCGTCTGCAGTCCTCGGCCCCGGAATTGATGGATCTGTCCCAGGAGAGCGAGGCGACATTGACGCTCTACGGATGCGACCCCGGCAAGGCGAGTTTCGCCCGGGCCTGTCTCCTGGCCAGACGCATGGTGGAACGGGGTGTCCGCTTCATCAACATCTACCACGAGGGCTGGGATGCCCATTCCGACGTGGCCGGGAATCTGAAGAAGAACTGCAAGGCGACCGATCGGGCATCCGCCGCCCTGATCAAGGATCTGAAGCAGCGGGGCCTCCTGGATGAGACGCTGGTCATCTGGGGTGGCGAGTTCGGCCGCACGCCCATGGTAGAAACCAATCCGGCCCTGGGTCGGAAGCTGGGGCGAGATCACCATCCCCAGGCCTTCACCATGTGGCTGGCTGGCGGCGGGATTAAGCCGGGAATGGTCTACGGGGCCACCGATGATCTGGGATTCCACATCGCCAAAGATCCGATTCACGTTCATGACATCCAAGCCACGCTGCTTCACTGCCTCGGTTTCGATCACGAACGCCTCACCTATACCTACCAGGGTCGTCACTTCCGGCTGACCGACGTTCATGGCAGAGTCGTGAGAGAAATCTTGGCTTAAGCTTTATGGCACCAACTCACAATAAACCCTTAGGTGTATACTTGAACACTAAGATATTCTTGAAAGAGATATTCATTGTGCATGGCCTGTGTGGCTCACATGAGTGTGTTGGTTGTAGATCTCACCTTCGGTGAGGTTGATGATGTACCACAGAGAACAGCGAGGTCACAGCTCGGCCTTCGGCCGGAACCAGGAATATGTTAAACCATGAAGAGCATGAAGGGCATGAAGAAGGCTGTCGCCGAATTTAGAAGTTCATACATTACCATGTTGGCTGAAGTCACTGTAGAGTCTCTTCGTCTTGCCCGCCTCCCCGTTTGGCCGAAGGCCAAATCTCTTCATGTTCTTCATGGTGAATTATCTGTTTCTTATTTGCACGAACCATTGAATCGGTAATGGCCTATGATGATTCTGGTTTCGACCAGAGGCCGGGCCATGGTCTACAACGTGCGATTAAGGTTCTTTGGAATGGCTGTTCTATTTGAAAGATGACGACGATGAAACGCAGAATATTTTGGATCACTGTCTTCTGTCTGTTGCTGAATTGCCCGCACCCTCTGTTCGCGACGGAAACAATCTTTAGCCCCGTCAAGATCGATGGGCCCGTTCATGATCCGGCCAACCACACCTACTGGTTTGGTCCCTTTAGCGAATGTGCCTCGGTCCTGGATATAGACGGGGACGGAGATCTGGACATCACCAGTGGTCGGAACTGGTATGAGAATCCGCATTGGACCAAGCACACACGTTTTCGTGACGGGGCCGAGATCAACGGACCCGAGACGGAAGATAACAGTGAATTCGCCATGGATGTGAACTTCGACGGCAGACCCGATGTGGTCAGTTCCGGTTGGATGTTCATGAAGGGGGCCTTCTGGTATGAGAATCCCGGCGATACAGAGGCGGTATGGAAGTCTACGCGAATTCACCTGGCCTACAACATGGAGGGTGTGATTCATGGTGACATCGACGGTGACGGTGATGAGGACATCCTGGTAAACCACTGGAGTCTGGTCGAGGGGCAGGGGATGACCTGGCTGGAACACATCGATCGTGCCCCCTGGTTTGTGGAACACGTCATTGGTACCCAAGGAGACATGCACGGCAATGGCCTCGGTGATATTAACATGGACGGGCGCGTGGATATCGTGACACCGGTCGGGTGGTATGAACAACCGAAAAACGTCCGGGCCAAGACCTGGCCCTTTCATGCCGACTATCGATTTGCCGCGGCCAAACAGCAGGCCGGCAGCGGGTCGCATCCCATCCTGGTCCACGATGTGGACGAGGACGGCTTGAACGATATCCTGATCGGGTCCGCCCATGCCTATGGCCTGGCGTGGCTGGAACAGAAGGTCGATCGACGGGGCAAGCGGACCTTCGAAACCCACTGGATCGAGACCGAATACAGTCAGTTTCACACCATGGCCCTGGGAGACCTCAATGGCGACGGCAAGGCCGACCTGGTGGCGGGAAAGCGTCTGTTCGCGCATCATGGCACGGACATCGGAGCCGGCGAGCCGCTCTATGCGTTCTGGTATGACATCCAGGGTGGCAAGTTCGAGCGACACATTCTCTCCTTCAATCATCTGCCCCACTATCCCGGTGAGAGGCAGAATCCCGTGCCGAACTATGTGGTTAGTGTGGGCATGAAGATCAATATCAAAGACATGAACGCAGACGGGCGGAACGATGTGGTCATTGCCGGCAAGGGCGGCCTGTACGTTTTCTATAACCACGGCAACCCCAGCACCGCAGGTGTCCGCAAGAAGCTGCCGGCCCATGACACCTATCCCACCTGGCGCGAGTGGACCCGATACAAGACGCTCTTTAACGGAAAGGACCTGAGTGGTTGGAAGGTCCCAGCGGGAGACAACGGCCACTGGAAGGTGGTCGACGGCGTCATTGACTATGACGCCATGTCCGAGGCCACGGGTGGTAAGAATCTCGTGACGGAAGCCTCTTATGGGGACTATGCCCTCCATATCGAATGGCGGTTCAAACAGACTTCCGGGCTCTATAACATGCCTACCATCCTTCCGGATGGGTCGCTGAAGACGGATGAGAACGGCAAGGTCATCAAGACGCCCACGCCCAACGCCGATTCGGGTATCTTCCTCCGCGGCACCGGCAGGAGCCAGGTCAATCTCTGGTGTTGGCCGGTGGGATCGGGAGAGATGTGGTCCATTCGCAAAGACAAATCCCTGACCCCCGAGCAGCGGGCCGCAGCCGTGCCCAGGGAGCATGCGGATTATCCTGTTGGGCAGTGGAACTCCATGGATATTACCATGGTGGGCGAAAGTGCAACGATGATGCTCAATGGGAAAATCGTTATCGAAGACGCAGAGATTACGGGTATACCGGCGCGAGGGCCGATTGGCCTGCAACACCACGGTGGGTTCAATAAGAAGACCGGCACCTACAGTCCCGCCTCGAGCCTCATCCAGTTTCGCAACATCTGGATTCGATCTCTCGATGGGACGGACGTCGAGACCTCCAGTGGCGCTGTCACGCTGTTTGGCGGCCGGGAAAAAGACCTGACGGATCATTGGATGAAGGGCCCGGGTTCGGACAATGCCTGGGTGATCGACGACGGCGTCTTGACCGTCCGGCGTGAGATGGATGGCAAAGAGCACAATCTCGATTACCTCTGGACCCGAGAGCAGTATGACAACTTCGTTCTGGAGTTGGAATACAGGGTGACGGCTAGGACCAATAGCGGTATCTTCATCAGAACGCCAAACCTGCAGGATCCGGTCTACACGGGCATGGAAATCCAGGTCGCCAACTCCTATGGCCGGCAGGGACTGAGCAATAAGGGGACGGCCGGTGCGATCTATGACTGCCTGGCTCCGACGGATAATGCCATTCGGCCACCCGGCGAGTGGAATCAGTGCAGAGTCACCTGCCAGGACAATTTGATCCAGGTCGTGCTCAATGGCAAGCAGATCATCGACATGAATGTGGACCACTGGACCACCGGCAACCAGAACCCGGATGGAAGACGCAACAAGTTCGCAACCGCGATCAAAGACTTTGCCCGGAAGGGGCACATTGGTCTGCAGGACCACGGCCGGCCGGTCTGGTATCGCAATATACGGATCAAACGCCTCTAGGACAAGAAGGGCACCCTTGCCGCACAGACGGGATGAAAGGAAATATCGCCTATGAATTGCAGAAACGCTCATGTCACACGTCCCGCCATCCATTTCGTTGGGTGTGTCGCACTCCTCCTTCTCTATTGGCCATCCCTCTGCCCCGCGGCCCGACCCGATCGAAAGCCGAATTTCATCGTCATCTTCTGCGACGATTTGGGTTATGGGGATCTCGGTTGCTTTGGTCACCCCACCATACGGACACCGAATCTGGACCGCATGGCGGCCGAGGGACAGAAGTGGACCAACTTCTACGTGGGCGCCTCGGTCTGCACACCTAGCCGGGCGGCCCTTCTCACCGGCAGGTTGCCCAACCGCAGCGGCATGATGTCGGCCGAGCGCAGGGTGTTGTTTCCGAATTCCAAGGGGGGACTGCCTGCCAGTGAAACGACGATCGCCGAACTGCTGAAAACGGTCGGCTATGCCACCGCGGCGGTCGGCAAATGGCACCTGGGCCACTTGCCGCAGTTTCTACCCACGGCACATGGTTTCGACACCTATTGGGGGATACCCTACTCCAATGACATGGATGGTCAAAAGGGCTTTCCCAATTATCAGAAGACCGGACGGAAGGATGCCCACTATGTCGCGCCCATCGCACAATACGACGTACCCATCCTTCATGACACCGAGGTCATCGAGCGGCCGGCCAATCAGCACACGCTGACCCAGCGCTATACGGATAAGGCGATTGCCTTCATCAAGGAGAATCGGGACCGGCCCTTCTTCGTCTACCTCGCCCACAACTTGCCGCACATCCCTCTATACGCCGGAAAGCGTCACCTGGACAAGAGCCGACGGGGGATCTTCGGCGACGTGATCGAAGAGATCGACGCCGGTGTGGGCCAGATTTTAGACACGCTCAGGGATCTGGACCTGGCCGAGGACACGCTGGTGGTGTTTACCTCCGACAATGGTCCCTGGCTGCCCTTCCATACGCATGGCGGGTCGGGGGGATTGCTGCGTCACGGCAAGGGCACGACCTTCGAAGGGGGCATGCGCGAGCCCACGATCTTCTGGTGGCCGGGGCAGGTGAAGCCCGGCGTGCAGATGGAGATGGGAGCCACCATGGATCTGTTGCCGACCTTCTGTGCCCTCTCAGGGGCTGTGGCCCCCATGGATCGCATACTGGACGGTTACAACCTGGCGCCGCTACTCCAGGGCAAAACCCGAACGAGCCCACGCGATCGTGTCTTCTATTGGCGTGAGGAGAAACTCTATGCCGTGCGCGTCGGACCGTGGAAGGCCCACTTCATCACCGAGGGGTGTTACGGCGACGGTCCCGATCGTCAAGAGCACGACACGCCTGAGCTGTACCATTTAGAGCATGACCCGTCTGAGAAGTATAACATCGCGGCACACCATCCCGAGGTGATCGAGAAACTCAGGCAGATTGCAGAGACACATCGGCAGAGCATCAAGCCGGTTGAGATACAACTGATCAAACGCTAGCAGCGCATTCGCTTGGAAAAAACGAACCACGATCATCTGTTGAACAGGAGACTCATGCCATGGAAAACCAAAGGATTCCCACACTGATGTCTGTCAAAACCCTACTCCTGAGCACTGTCTGGATGGTCATTGTCGGAACGGCCGACGCGGCCCTGCGCAAGCCCGCACCTGCCCCAATATCTGAAGACGGCAAACTGCGGATCATCTGCTTCGGCGCCCATCCGGACGACAATGAGTTTCAGGCCGGCGGCGTGGCTGCCCTGTGGGCCGCCCAGGGACACCATGTCAAGTTTGTCGCGGCCACCAATGGTGACATTGGCCACTGGGGCATCGCCGGCGGACCGCTGGCGCAACGACGGACGGCCGAGGTCGAGCGCTGTGCCGAGCTACTCGGCATTGAAACAGAGGTGCTCGACATCCATGACGGGGAGATCATGCCCACCTTGGAGAACCGACGGAAGTTTGTAAAGGTCATTCGTCAGTGGCGGGCCGACATCGTCATGAGTCACCGCCCCAACGACTACCATCCCGATCACCGCTATACGTCCATCTTGATGCAGGACGCCGGCTACATGGTCACGGTCCCCTTCTTCTGCCCGGACGTGCCCTATTTGGATAAGAACCCGGTGTTCCTCTACTACCAGGATCGCTTTCAGAAGCCCAATCCCTTCGATCCGGATATTGTCGTGGGCATCGATCGAGTCATTGACAAAAAACTGGATGCCGTAGTGGCCCTTGCCTCGCAGACGCTGGAAGGGGGGTGCAATGGCTCTGAGCGACTCTATCCCGACAATCCGGACAAACGTCACCGAAGGGAGCAAACCGTGCGTGAGCGTTTTGGGGGTCGTTTTTCCGGTACGGCCGATCGTTTTCGTGAGGATCTTATCGAGTGGTATGGATCTGAACGGGGCAAACAGATCCAATACGCCGAGGCCTTTGAGATCTGTGAGTACGGTCGGCGTCCGTCCACGGAAGAACTGAAACGTCTGTTTCCCTTCTTCTCTAGGAGGTGAAAGAGCATCCGCTGATATTTGCTGTTCGGCAAAGCGGCCTTCGGCCGCAACGAAGAGAGTTTTGAACCACAGACACCGATGTCACAGAGAGGCTATCGCCGTTGCTCTCCTCTTTCATTTCTCTGTGCTCACTGTATTACAAGGGCGCAAGAACTTGAAAACCTTTCCAGATAATGTCACTGGAGAAAGCATAACTCTCTTCAGTTACAATGGTTTATGGACTCGCGCAAAGGCGCAAAGCCGCCAAGAAGAAAACGTACTTGAGATCTTCGCGGCTTGGCGCCTTGAACGAGTGAAACGAGTGGGCGCGCGTCATTTTTTTGGTTCCGGCCGAAGGCCGGGCTGTGACCTCTGTGGTTCACAAGAAGACGCAAGATTTGCGAAGGTCGTTTTGAAGTTTCCATGAAAAGTGTTAGACTCAGGTGACATCGTGCGGAACACAGCTTGCGTCCTATTGAGTATTGTCGTTTGCATCTATTCGATGTTGGTGGCAAGCATTGCCATAGCGGACGATCGTCCTCCAAATGTCTTATTCATTGTCAGTGACGATCAAGGCTATCACGACCTGGGTTGCTTTGGCAGCAGCGAAGTCAAGACACCCCACTTGGATCGCTTGGCCGCTCAAGGGGTCCGGCTGACCAATTTTTACGTGACCTGGCCGGCTTGCACCCCCAGTCGGGGTAGTTTGCTCACCGGACGCTATCCCCAACGTCACGGCGTATATGACATGATCCGCAATGAAGCACCTGACTATGGACACCACTATACGCCCGCTGAATACGCCGTGACCTTTGAGCGCATCGGCGGAATGGATGTGCGGGAACGCCTGCTACCGGAGTTGCTCAAACCCGCGGGGTACGTCAGTGGCATCTTTGGCAAATGGGATTTGGGTGTCCATAAGAGGTTTTTGCCCTTGGCGCGGGGTTTTGACGATTTCTACGGTTTCTGCAATACGGGGATCGACTACTATACGCACGAACGCTACGGTGTGCCCTCCATGTATCGCAACAACCGTCCCACCACAGAAGACAAGGGGGTCTACTGCACGACCCTGTTTCAGCGCGAGGCCCTGCGATTCCTCAGCCAACACCATAAACAGCCCTTCTTCCTCTATGTCCCCTTCAACGCCCCGCACAGTGCTTCCAATCTCGACCCCAAGATCCGCAGCGCTGCCCAGGGACCGAAACGCTTCAAGGCCGCCTACCCGGAGTTACAGGCGCAGGCCGGCTATGACCAGAGATCGAAGTATGGCAAACCGGCCCTGGTGGCCAACCGGGCACTGAGACGTCTGGAAAACCTGGCGGCCATCACCTGCATGGACGAAGCCATCGGTGCGATTCTGGCAGTGCTGGACGAATACAAGCTCTCGGAGGACACGATCGTCATTTTCTTCTCCGACAACGGCGGGGGTGGGAGCAGTGACAATGCACCCTTGCGGGGCGGCAAGGGCCGCATGTTCGAAGGCGGCATTCGCGTGCCCTGTATCATGCGCTACCCAGGCCGCATCCCGGCCGGCACCACCCGTGATGCCTTTCTCTCCTCCATGGAGATTCTACCGACTCTCTTGAAGGCTTCGGGTCTGCGACCGCCTGCGGGTCTCGTTTTGGACGGCTATGACATGATGCCTGTCTTGACCGGCTCGGCGGCGTCGCCGCGTACCGCCATGTTCTGGCAACGAAAAGACGATCGGGCGGCGCGAGTCGGGCACTGGAAGTGGGTCGCGTCAGAGCAGGGCGGTGGATTGTTCGATTTGTCTGGCGATATTGGCGAACAACATGACCTGTCCCAGGAGCGTCCCGACAAGTTGAAAGAGATGCAGGCACATTTTGATCGTTGGCGTCGAGCCATGGATGCCGCCGAACCGAGAGGCCCCTTTCGGGATTATTGAGCCTGTGTATTTGCAGAGCTTGTGAGGTGAGGCCGGATAATCTCTCGCCAGATCAGATAGCCGGCGTGGTTCATGTGGAGTTGGTCTTCGGCATAGAGTTCCGGTCGGGGCTTTCCCGCTTCATCCAGAAAACGCGAGGCCGATCCGTCTAGATAGGTCACGCGTTTGTCCCGATCCGCCGCGGCCTCAAAGAGCGCGTTCAGTTGACGTTCCTGCTCGATGATGCGGATACGCTTGGGACTGGGCCGTGTCGCCAGGACGATCAGCTTGGCCTTCGGCACCCGATCGAAGAGGGCTTGCGTGAATGCATCGAAGTCTGCCCGGACCTGGACCGGCGATTTGCCGGACCAGAGGTCATTGCCGCCGCAGAAGAAGACCACCGTGTTCGGTTCATATTGAAGCACGGCCTGCTCCAGGTAGTGATTGACATCGGAGATGTGGGCGCCGCCGAAGCCCCGATTCAGCGCAACAATACCGGGGAAGTACTTGGGGATGTCCAGCCTCCGCACACTGGAACTGCCGACGAAGACGATGCCTCCCTTCTCAAAGGGACGATCACGATCCTGCTCGGCAAAGGCGGCGAAGCTAGCCGAAAAGCGATGGGGATCGGGGTCATTTGTTTCCTGAGCATAGGCAAGACTGATGGGCCAGAGTAGAATCACCAAACTTAGTAGACGCATTGTGTTGCTCAATTTCGTTGAAAGCGTATTCATTGCTGCGATTCGTAGTTCGATGGTCCGCTAAGTTCGTTTACGTTCATCTGTGCCTACCTGCGCTCTGATACCCGATGTCCCTCTCCACACCCCTGTCATCCCCTCTCCTTGTCACCCTCACGCCTGGACACTATTTCCACCCGACACTTGGGGATGCTGGCCAGGAACTGCATACCATAGGGTTTGCTGGCGATGCGGCTATCCAGGATCACGACGATGCCGCTGTCGCTCTTGGAACGGATGAGGCGGCCGAATCCCTGTTTGAACTTGATGATCGCGGCGGGCAGTTGGTAGTCAAAGAAGGGATTGCCGCCCGCATCGCGAATCTGCTCCAGGCGACCGGCCAGCAGGGGTTGATCGGGGACGGCGAAGGGCAGACGCGTGATGATCACGTTTTGCAGCGCCTCGCCGGGGACATCGACGCCTTGCCAGAAACTGTCCGTGCCAAACAAGGTGTGACGACCCGGCGCTTTGAATTTCGTTAGCAAGGCCGAACGGTCGAGATGGCCGCCCTGGCGGAGCAGAGTGATCTCCTCTCGCCGACACCAGCTCTCGATCTGGTCGGCGATCCGGTCCAGCATGCGGTAGCTGGTGAAGAGGACGAAGGCTCGACCGTCGGTCTTGTTGAGGTAGGTCTTGATGGTCTCCGTGGCGGACTCGACGAATTCCGGTGCATTGGGATTGGGAAGATCCTTCTCTATGTAGATCGTGACATTCCGCTCGTAGTCGAAGGGCGAGCCCAACTGCAGACCGTCATACTCCGTGAGGCCGATGCGAGAGGTAAAGAAGTCGAATCCCTTCTTGTCCTGGACGCCGCCGGTGCTGAGGGTGGCGCTGGTGAGGACGATGGAGTCAAAGGGCTCATACAGGCAGCGCTGCAGATCAGGGCCCACATCGATGGGCGCACTCCTCAAGCGGACCGAGCGGATGTCGTGCGCTTCTGAATCGATCCAGTAAACATGGCCGTCGTCCGGCTGTTTCAGGAAGTCCTTGGTGTCCCGTACCAAGGCCTTACAGAGGTCGGCGTAGCGGGTCATCTCTCCCTTTTCATCTTCATCGTCGCTCGCGGTGATCTCTTGGCGCAGGAGACGCGTGACCTCTTTGAGCGGGCCGGTGAGGCAGTCCTCCACTACGTGCGGCTCACACCGTCCCTGGGTCTTCTGCCTGTTTCGGTCGTGCCACTGGGTCACGGCTTCGAAGAAGGTGGCGGCTTGAGAGTGGGCTTCACACAGGGTGTCAATGGCGTTGCCCGCTTTGCTGTCTGCCAAGAGGCCGCGGCGGGTACGCGGGTTGTATAGACTGTCCAGCACGTAGCTGACACGCTGGTAGCCTATGTTGAGGCCGAAATGGTCCTCCGCGACGCGCTCCACCGTATGAGCTTCGTCCAGCACGACGGCACTGTAATCCGGCATCAGGGCATAGCCCTCCTGTTTCAGCGTCAGGTCGCTGAAGAGCAGGGCATGGTTGGCGACGACGATGTCCGCTGTTTCCAGTTCACGCCGGGCCCGCCAATAGAAACAGTCATCGTGGTGGTCGCAGGACCGTCCTCGGCAGTTACCATGTTCGCTCTTAACCTTGTCCCACACGGTGCTCTTGGGGAGGAAGTCACAATCGGCCAGGGAGCCGTCCTGCGTTTGGGCGGCCCAGGTCTGCAACATCTTGAGTTCGGCGGCATAGCCGCCCAAGAGGCGATGGGCCCGACTCAACGCGAAGTTGAGCCGCCGCCGGCAGACATAGTTGCCCCGCCCCTTGGCCAGCTTGGCAGTAAAGCCACGGGACAGGCAGGTGTCGAGCAAGGGCAGGTCCTTGAGGAGCAGTTGCTCCTGGAGTGTGATCGTGAACGTGCTGATCAGGACCTTGCCACCCTCTTGGGCCGCGTGTTCTATGGCCGGCACGAGATAGGCAAAGCTCTTGCCCACACCGGTGCCCGCCTCAACGGCCAGATGACGCTTGGACGTGAAGGCTCGGTGGACGGCAGCGGCCATCTCCCTCTGCTGGGGTCGCACCTCATAGTGGTCCAGTGTCTCGGCGAGGGGCCCCTCATCGGACAGGAGAAGCCCAATGGCGCGTTCCTGCTCGCTGTGTCCCATAGTCCTGTGCTCTTTCCTTACAAACTGGGCGGCCACAACGACTTGACGAAGGATTATTCTGAAAGGGTCATGGCTGTGTCAGAAAACTCGATCTGGCTTCGAGCGGCTTGTTTTTCGCCCGGCTGCATCCGGCTGCATCGACGATGAAACCAATATCGCCTGCTTCGCCGTCTTTGCCAGACGAAAAAACGCTCGCTCTCGGGCCGACGATGGAGTTCTCTGACAAAGCCTAGCCTACGCCGAGGGATGGGGGAATGCAAGTCGCGGAGGTTAGGGACCGGCAAGAAATAACTCTCGACGAGGCCGAATCAATACGGGATAATAGCCGACGAACTCATTGAGAGGGCCAAACAGCACCCATGAACGAACAGGCGGACATCCGAATTGTGAACGAAGGCAGCGTTGCCGTGGTCGAGTTTACCGAGAGCATTGTGAGCGACCTGGACGGCATTGCCCAATCTGCGCGCCTGTTAAAGACCTATGTCGACGAGAACCAGCCGGGCAGAGTGATCTTTGATTTCGATCAGGTGAGTTTCTTCTCCTCTCAAGTGCTGGGGTTGATTCTTGAGACTCGGGCGAAGCTGTTAAACTGGGAGGGATTGGTGGCGATCTGCAACACGAACAGTCAACTTCAGCGGGTGTTCAAGATCACCAACCTCGACAGTATTTTCAAGTTTTTCCCCGATAGACAGTCCGCTGTGCAGTCGATGACCTCTGACGCCATTGAAGACAGTATTGAACAAGCTTAGGGACCGGCAAGAAATAACTTGGCCTTTTGAATGCCCAATTGCACCCCATCTTGGATCGCTTCTCAATCGCGGAATCCGCGACGTAGAACAGCTACGCCTGTGGTTTCGCTAAGAACGATTGGAAGGGACAGTCTTTTAAAAGACTGTCCCCCATCCTTGTTTCGACCCAATATGGGGCACACTTGGACCCCAAATTGTCCAACTTATTTATTGCCGATCCCTTATCTCTCTTGATCTGTTTACACTCGGAGGGTATTATTACCTCTATTGATGGAAATCAAATTTCCTATCCGTTCCTTTTGAGGTGCGAAAAGTTACTTGCACGAAAAATGAGAAACTCACGGATTGGCGTGCCACTCTCCATCATCGCCGCGCTCGGCCTCAATTTCATTAGTTCCAACCTAACCTCCCAAGGGGTAGCTTCCGATAATCCTCAAAAACCGCATTGGGCGTTCATTTCACCTGATCGCCCGCCGATGC